>JBMOHI010000014.1:0-15067 GCA_049317925.1 Terrimicrobiaceae bacterium | reverse complement strand
TAGAGCAGTACCCTTTTAAGGTATTGGTTGTGGGTTCGAGTCCCACCCAACCCATCTTTCTTATTCGAGGGAAATCATCCCGCTTCCTCTTCGGCCTTCTCCTTCTCCAGGTCTTCTAGCGTTTGCAATTCCTCCGGTGACAACCGCGTAATGCGGGCGCGGCGGAGGCCGGCGGCATGGGTGTGCAGCGAGGTGACAAGGTATTCGCCGATGCGGGCTTCCTCGTTTTGACGTGGACAATTTCCCAGGTTGCGGAGAATCCAGCGCTCGACGTCTTCCTTGACGGGAAACTCAAAATTCCACCCCGTCTCGGCGCGGAGTTCGCGCATCGAAAGGGAAGCGTCCACCACGATGGAGTTTTCGGTGTGCTCGAAGATAGGGCCTTTCTCGATGTCGAGTTCGTCGCGGATTTCGCCCACAATTTCCTCCAGGGCATCCTCGAAGGTGATGATGCCGGCCATGGCTTCATCGGGTCCGAGCACGACGGCGAGATGACTGCGCGAAGAACGGAACAGCTCGATCATGGTCGGCAGGGGCGTCCGTTGGGTGAAGGTCAGCACCGGACGGATGAGGGGCTGGAAGGAGGCTTTTTCGCCGAGGGCCTGAATTTGCCAGAGCCATTCCTTGACCAGCACCATGCCCAGGACGTTGTCGAGGGTGCCTTCACAAACGGGATAGCGGCTGTGGCCGCTGCCTTGGGCGATCTTGAGATTTTCCTCCACGCTTTTGTCGGCCCAGAGGGCCACGACCTGATCGCGCGGCAGCATGACTTGTTGGGCGGCGACGTCGCGCAGGCGCAGCGAGCGGACCATGATTTTGTTGATGAGGGCATCGCCGCGATGGACATGGCGGGAATGGCTCAGGACGTACTCCAGCTCGTCGGCGGAAAAAACGTGGTCACCCTCGGAGGCGGGTTGCAGTCCGCCCCAGCGCAGGAACATGTTGGCCGTGCCGTTGAGAACGTAGATGAAGGGAAAGAAGAGATAATAGAACCCGATGAGCGGAGCGGCGACCCAGAGGGAAACCGAGCGGGCCCGTTGAATGGCTAGCGACTTCGGGGCAAGTTCGCCGAAGACGATGTGCAAAAATGTGATGGTGGAAAACGCGATGCCGAAGGTGATGGAATGGCGCAGGCGCTCGCTGTCCACGCCCCAGTCTTTCAGCAGGGGTTCCAGCCAGTGGGCGAGGAAGGGTTCGCCCAGCCAGCCGAGTCCGAGGCTGGCCAGGGTGATGCCGAGCTGGGTGGCGGAAAGGCATGCGTCGAGGTTGTTGACCGCGCGCAGGGCCATGGGCACGCGCCAGTCGCCCGTCTTGAGCAGGGGTTTGAGCTGGCTGGCGCGGATTTTGACGATGGCAAATTCCGCCGCGACGAAGAAGCCGTTGGCTGCGACGAGGAGCAGGATGACAAGAAACTGCCACCCCAAATCAAATAAATTCATAAACCTGGACCATCCACCCGGCGGATGATTTCACGACTGGGCACCCGATGACAACCACATCCCGAAACTTTCTGTCCCAGCGGGGGTGCCGAGTGCGGCAAGCAAGGCGAGGCAATGGTCATATCCGGCCGCGGTCAACCACGTGTCCCTGGCGGATCTTGGAATCGTCCGGGAGAAGGCCGCGAACCACGGCATTCCGGCCGCGAAAACGAGGGGCGGGAGGATTTTTCGGCCGGATTCAAAATGCTTATTGGATTTTCCCGGTCCGCGCTGTTAATTGCGCCGACCATGCCAGATTTCGGTCGAGAAGAAGCCATCGCACTTTACAACGTGGATCGTTGGGGGGGCGGATACTTTACGGTCAACAAAAAGGGCCATGTCGTGGTGCTCCCGAACGGGTCCAACGATCAAAAGATCGACCTGATGGAGATCGTGGAAGAGGCCAAAGCCCGGAAGCTGAATTTTCCGCTCACGGTCCGGTTTCACGATTTGCTGAGGGACCGGGTGGAGACGATCAACCGGGCTTTCGCCAGCGCCATCGAGGAAATGGAGTATGGCAATGTCTATCGTGGCGTGTTTCCCATCAAGGTGAACCAGCTGCGCGAAGTGGTGGAGGAAATCCTCGACGCGGGAACGCCCTTCCACTTCGGGATCGAGGCCGGGAGCAAGCCGGAACTCATCGCCGCGCTGGCGGTGCATTCCGATCCGGAAAGCCTGATTATTTGCAACGGCTACAAGGACACCTCGTTCATCCGCAACGCGCTGCTGGGCCGCAAGCTGGGCAAGACGGTGATTCTCGTGGTGGAGAAGCTGGAGGAACTGGCCCACATCCTGAGGGTTTCCGCCGACATGCAGATCGAACCGCAGATCGGCCTACGAGTTCGGCTGCTTTCCAAGGGCGCGGGCAAGTGGGCGACCAGCGGCGGCGAGAATGCGAAGTTCGGACTTTCCACCGCTGAGTTGGTAGAGGCGAGTGATCTTCTGACGGAGGCGGGCCTGGCCCAAGCGCTCAAATTGGTGCATTTCCATGTCGGTTCGCAGGTGCCGGATATCGGCACGATTAAGCGCGCGACCAAGGAGGCGGCCCGCTTTTATTCCAAGTTGCACAAAATGGGGCACGAACTCGGCTATCTCGACGTGGGTGGCGGACTGGGCGTGGACTACGACGGTTCGCGCACGACCTTTGACAGTTCGACCAACTATTCTCTCAACGAATACGCCCGCGACATCGTGGACAGCATTAAGGAAGTGTGCGACGCGGAGAAAGTGCCGCATCCGACCATCGTCAGCGAAAGCGGACGGGCCATCGTGGCCCATCATTCCGTCCTCATCGTGGAGGCCTTCGGATCGATTGAAAAAAGCCGCGACAGCGACAAGGTGGAAGCCGGGCCGGATGATCCGTCCATCGTCGGCGACATGGTGGAGATCTACAAGGATCTGGGAAAAAAGAACCGCATGGAAAACATGCACGACGCGCAGGAAATCCGCGAGCGGGCGCAATCGATGTTTGATTTAGGCCTGCTGGATCTCCGGGCCAAGGCGCGGATCGAGACGGTGTACTGGCAAATCGCCGAGGCCGTGGTCGAGATGTTCCGCGGCATGCGGTATGTGCCCGAGGAAGTGAAGGAGATGGAGATCGCCACCGGCGATCAGTTCATTTGCAATTTCTCGGTTTTCCAGTCCCTGCTGGATCATTGGGCGCTGGGTCAGTTGTTTCCCGTGATGCCGATCCACCGGCTCGACGAGGAACCGGATCGCAATGCGACCATGGTTGATATCACCTGCGACTCCGACGGTAAGGTGAGCAAGTTCGTCGATTTGCAGGACGTGAAAGAGACCCTTCCCATGCATCGCTGGAAGCCGGGGGAGCCCTATTACATCGGGTTTTTCCTGGTGGGCGCCTATCAGGACATCATGGGCGACATGCACAATCTCTTCGGACGGGTCAACGAGATGCACATCTATCTCGATGACGATGAAGACCAGGGTTACTACGTGGAGGAGGTTCTGCCGGGTAACACCATCGGTCAGGTGCTTTCGCTGACCCAATGGGATGTGAACGAACTGGCCCGCCGCATGAAGACGCAAATCGACGCCGCCATCAAAAGTGACCGCTTGAAACCCAGCGAAGCCATGAGGCTTCTCGATGACTACGAAAAGACGCTGGCCGATTACACCTACTTGAACTTCGACGATCAGAAAAAGGAATCATGAGCCAACGCACCCCTCTTTACGACAAGCACGTCGCCGCCGGTGGCCGCATGGTGGATTTTGCCGGCTGGGAAATGCCGGTGCAATACACCGGCATCCTGGAGGAACACCGCATCGTTCGGGAGGAGTGCGGGGTTTTCGACATTTCGCACATGGGCGAATTTTTTGTGCGGGGTCCGGGAGCGGTCGGATGGCTGGATGGCCTGCTGACCAACCGCGCGGCCAAACTTGCCATCGGTGAGGCGCAATACACGCTGATGCTCAACGAGCAGGGCGGCGTGATTGACGATCTGATTATCTATCGCATCGCCGACGCGGAATTTCTCCTTGTGGTCAACGCGGCCAAGATCGACGAAGACGCCGCCTGGATGCAGGGCCGGCTGACGGATGGGGTCGAGTTCGAGAATCGCAGTGACGACTATGCCGCCCTTGCGGTCCAGGGTCCGAAGGCGGCGGCGGTGTTCGAAAAGTTCGCCGGGCAGCCCTTGCCTGCCGAACGAAATCGCGTGACCGAACTCCCCGGGGAAAGCGGAAGAGTTTTCGCCGTCACGACAGGGTACACGGGCGAAGAAGGATTCGAGCTGGTGTTTCCTGCGGGTGAGGCCGGGGCGGTCTGGGACTCGCTGCTCTCCGCCGGGGCCAAACCCTGCGGGCTGGGCGCGCGGGATACGCTCCGCTTGGAAATGTGCTACCCGCTCAACGGTTCCGATCTTTCTCCTGATCGCACGCCGCTCGAGGCCGGACTCGGATTTTTTGTGGATTTAGAGAAGGAAAATTTTGTCGGCCGGGACACTTTGCTCAAACAAAAGTCAACCGGTCTGGCCTCCCGTCTCGTAGCTCTTCGCGTGGATGAAAAATCGCCGCCTATCCGTTCGCATTACGCGGTCTTTTCCGGGGGCGAAAAAGTCGCCGAGACCAGCAGTGGGGCCCTTTCGCCCAGCCTCGGCTGTGGAATTGCCCTGGCTTATCTTCCCTTCGCGCTTGCCAAGGCCGGAACGGCTCTGGAGATTGAAGTCCGCGGACGCCGCTATCGGGCGGGTGTCGTGAAAAAACCCTTTTACCAGCCAAAATCATGAATGTTCCCGAAGATTTGAAGTACGCCGAAACGCACGAATGGATCCGCATCGAGGGAGATGTCGGTACGGTCGGTATCACCGATCATGCGCAGGCGGAACTGACCGATATCGTTTTTGCCGAACCGCCGAAACCGGGGGCAACGTTTTCCGCGAAAAGCCCGGCTGCGGTGGTTGAGTCGGTCAAGGCAGCCAGCGACATCTACGCGCCGGTGGCCGGGGAAGTCGTCGAAGCAAACGAGGAACTCGCTGCCAACCCTGCGCTTTTGAATACGGATCCTTTTGGCGCGGGATGGATTTTCAAGATCAAGATCAGCGACCCGTCGCAGTTGGATGCTTTGAAGGACGCCGCCGCCTATCGCGAGCAAATCGCGCAATGAGCGGGGTGGCGTTCGTCCGCAGGCATATCGGGCCATCCCCGCAGGAGATTGACGCGATGGCGCGTGAGATCGGTGCGGATTCGTTGGAGGCCTTGATCGACCAGACTGTTCCGGAAGCCATCCGTTTGCGTCATGCGTTGTCCCTTCCGGCGGCCCGCTCGGAGGAGTCCGCCCTGAGCGACCTCCATGGCATCATGGAGCGCAATAAATTGCGGCAGTCCTTCATCGGCATGGGCTACGCCGGCTGCCATACGCCGGCGGTGATCCGGCGCAACATTCTGGAGAATCCCGGCTGGTACACGGCCTACACGCCGTATCAGGCCGAGATTGCGCAGGGCCGTCTGGAGGCTTTGCTGAATTTTCAAACCATGGTTTGCGATCTGACCGCGATGGACATCTCCAACGCGTCGCTGCTGGACGAATCCACCGCGGCGGCGGAGGCCATGGCCATGGCTCGTGAGATCAAAGGCGGCGGGGCATTTTTTGTGGCCGAGGATTGTCATCCGCAAACCATTGCTCTGCTTCATACCCGGGCGGAACCGCTCGGCATCCGCCTGATTGTCGGTCCGCTGGCGGAGTTTACGACCGAACCGGTTTTCGGCGCGTTGATCCAGTATCCGGCGACGGATGGAGTCATTCACGGTTTGGGTCCGATCATTGAACGCATCCACGCCGCCGGAGCGCTGGCCGTGGTGGCGGTTGATTTGCTGGCCCTCACCCTGATCAAGCCACCGGGGGAATCCGGAGCGGATATTGTGGTGGGCAGCGCGCAGCGGTTGGGAGTGCCGCTGGGTTATGGCGGTCCGCATGCGGCTTTCCTGGCCACCCGCGATGAACACAAACGGAGAATTCCCGGACGGCTCGTCGGCGTTTCCCGCGACGCGGAGGGGCGTTCCGCCTTGCGGCTGACCCTGCAAACCCGCGAGCAACACATCCGCCGCGAAAAGGCGACCAGCAACATCTGCACCGCGCAAGTCCTCCTGGCAGTGATCGCGTCGATGTATGCGGTTTATCACGGTCCGGATGGACTCAAAGCCATCGCCTCCGGCATTCATGCCCGGACGACCCGGCTGGCAGCGGCGCTGAAGGCGCGGGGCTGGGCGGTGCAGGATGGTCCGTTTTTTGACACCATCCGCATCTGGCTGGCGGGAGATCACGCTGACGACCTGCTCGAGTGGGCAGAATCCAACGGAGTCAATCTGCGCAAGATCGACCATCATGCCATCAGTCTCACCCTGGATGAAACCACTGAGAACCTGTCCGCGCTCTTTCTCGTTTTTGATCTGCAAGCCGACGATTTTCCGCCAGAGCCCGCCGACACGATTGGAGCCGCGCTCCGCCGTGAATCCGCTTTTCTGCAGCATCCTGTTTTCAACCTTTATCACACGGAAACCGAATTGCTGCGCTACATCCGGCGGTTGGAGTCGCGCGATCTTTCCCTGACCACGTCCATGATTCCGCTGGGGTCGTGCACGATGAAACTCAATGCCTCAGCCGAGATGCTGCCGGTGACGTGGGAGAAAGTTGCCAATCTACATCCCTTCGTGCCGCTGGCGCAGGCCGGGGGTTATCAGGAGCTTTTCACCCAGCTCGAAAAATGGCTGGCCGAGATCACCGGATTCGCCGCGGTTTCCCTGCAGCCCAATGCCGGCTCGCAAGGCGAATATGCCGGGTTGCTGGCCGTGCGCGCCTATCATCTTTCCCGCAACGATTCCGGCCGCACGGTTTGTCTCATTCCGACTTCGGCCCACGGGACCAACCCTGCAAGCGCAGTGATGGCCGGCATGAAAGTCGTGACGGTGGCGTGTGATGACGAAGGCAATGTGGACCTGGCCGATCTGGACAAAAAGATCGCGGCACATCGCGATTCTCTGGCAGCCTTGATGGTGACGTATCCCTCCACTCACGGTGTCTTCGAGGAAACCATTCGCGAGATTTGCGAGAAAGTTCACGCCGCCGGAGGACAGGTGTACATGGACGGTGCGAACATGAACGCGCAGGTCGGAGTGTGTCGTCCGGGCGACATCGGCGCGGATGTCTGTCATCTCAATCTGCACAAAACGTTTTGCATCCCCCACGGTGGCGGCGGACCGGGAGTGGGCCCGATCGGGGTGGCCGCCCACCTTGCTCCGTTTTTGCCGGGGCATTCCGTCATTGCGCTGGACGGGCGAACCCTCGGCGAGGTTTCGCAGGCTCCGTGGGGCAGCGCGAGCATTCTGGTGATATCCTGGATGTTCATTGCCATGATGGGACCCGATGGGCTGACCGAGGCGACCAAGGTGGCAATTCTCAATGCCAACTACATCGCCCATCGCCTGGCTCCGTATTTCCGGGTTCTTTACAAAGGCCGCGGCGGACGGGTGGCGCACGAATGCATTCTCGATCTGCGCGAATGGAAACAGCGCGCCGATATTGAGGTCGAGGACGTGGCCAAGCGTCTGATCGATTTCGGATTTCACTCTCCGACCATGAGCTGGCCTGTGCCGGGAACGTTGATGATCGAACCGACTGAAAGCGAATCGAAGGTGGAGCTAGATCGGTTCTGCGACGCCATGATTGCTATTCACGGCGAGTTGACTGCGATTGAGGGCGGCGAATTCGACCGCGCGGACAATCCGCTCAAAAATGCCCCTCATACAGCGGCATCTGTGGCGGTGGCAGATTGGAAACACCCCTATCCCCGCGAGCGTGCGGTCTATCCCGCGCCGTGGCTCAAGGAGCACAAATTCTGGCCGGTGGTCGCACGCATTGACAACGTGTATGGTGACCGCAATGTGTTTTGCTCGTGTTTGCCGGTCGGGAGTTTTGACGAGAATTGAGCGCTATTTTGCGGGCAACTGCGGAGGAGTGGTCAGTTTTTTGAATTCCTCATCGTTGGCCCAACGGGAGAATTGCGGTTCGGCGCGGAAGGCTTCGCGGACAGGGGCGCCACCCAGTTCCACTGCCTTGGCTGCGGTTTCGTAGAATTCTTTTTTCTTCTCCTGAACGAAGTACGCCCGGGCCAGCAGGAGGAAGTTGGCCACGTTGGAACTTTCCACCTCGGTCAGTCGCCGGGCCGGTTCCAGCGTGAGCGGGATTTCGTTATTCTCTTCCCGGTAGCGGATGATGAAGCGGAGCATGTCGGAGTCCCCGGGGAAATCCTTCAGGGCGCGTTCGATAAGCGGGGTGGCGTTATTGGTGTCGCCGACGTTGGCGTAGAGTTGGATGAGATTTTGCAGCACTTCGCGGCTCTTGGGCTGTTCGGCCAACTTGAGGGTCTGGGCGCGGATCTCGTCCTGGGTTTCCTTGCGTTTCTCGGCCAGTCCGAGCAAACGCCAGAGATCGAGGCTGTTGGGGTCGGTCGCCAGCGCCTGCTGATAAAGATTGATCACCTCGTCGAACTTGCCCTGCTCCCAGAGATAATTCATGAGCGAGACGAGCACTTCGATGTTGTTGGGCCATAACTCGACGGCTTCCCGGTAGGCGCGGATCGCCTCGTCGGTCATTTTGTGATGACGATAGATATTGCCGATCGTTGCACGCAGTTTGGAGAATGAGCGTTGGGCATCAAGATCCTTGGCGTAGTTGGGATCACTCAGAAGCCGCGCTTTGTAGTTTTTCCAAAATTCAAAATCGCGCGCCACCACATCCGGAGAAAGGTTTTCCACTTTGGTTTTTCCGAGCTGATAGACCAGCCCGTGCGGGATGGCGTAGTCGTAGGTCCACGTGATGGGGAAGCTTTCTTCGATAAAGAAATCGTGCCGGTCGCGATTGTTCTCCCAGATCCATTTCAGGACGGAGCTGAAGACCAGCAGCCCGCGCTCGTCTCCGGGGAGCGGCTCGCCTTGTTCTTCCGCCGCTTTCTTCACCACCTCGGCGACTTCCGTTTCCGAGGGAAGTTTGATGCGCGTCTCCGGATAGATTTTATCGCGGCCGAGCCACTTCTCGAAGGCATTGGCCGGCTCGGGCCTGGCGGTGGTGTACTGGTCGCGCAGATACTTCATGTAGTTCGGCTCGCCCAGGGCGTTTTGCGTAATGATGGTCAAGTCGCGGCGGTCGAAGTCCGGATCGCGTTTGAATTTCGCCGGCTGGCTGCTTTCCCCGAAAATCATGTACGTCGGCACGAATCGTCCCGGGTCCGTGCCGCCGATCATGATGCTGCCCTTGGGGAGATCCTTGAGCATGTCGTAGCCGAACATCCAGCCGAACCAGCGGTCGCGCTGGTTGGAAGAGGGCTCACTGCCCAGAAATGTGAAAACCGGCAGGATGAGCAACGCCGGGGCCAGCCAGAAGAAGAACGATTTGCGTTGGGACAGCAGATTGATCAGCAAACCAATGCCGAGGCCGGACAGCACGGCGTAGATCAAGTTGGTGTAGGTGTGAAACGGCATCTGCAGCCACCATCCGGCGTTGTCGATTTTGGGGTCCATCGTCATCGGCTGAACAAAGGCCGCCAGGACGAAGGCAAGATGCAGCAGGTAAATCCAAACCCGTTTTTCCAGCGGAAAGCGGAAAACAAAAAGAATCGACGCGAAGTATCCGATGGCGGCAAGGGGAGTGAAGGCCCGGCTCAGTTGCAGCCAGAAGAATCCGGTCCACAGCTGGAGCTTTTGCAGGGTGGATAAATCTCCCGGGCGAGCGGTCGCGGCTCCGGGTCCTCGCGAGGGAGTTTCCGTTTTTGTCCCCATGAGGAGACCGAGGGATTTCACGCTGAGATCCGAGAGGCTTCCGCTGTATTGGGACCGGTTAAGGGAAAAGAAGAACCCCTGGGCTTCGCGGGTGTAACCCCAATTCATCGGCGGGTTGGTGCCGGAGGCCAGGGGCATGTACGCGTACGGCAGCAGGCCGAGCGCCACGGCGAAGGGCAGAAAGGCGATCAGTCTCCAACGCACCCGGAAGCGGCGGATCCAAAGAAAAATGCCAAAGGCGAGTACGATGCAGTAGAAGAACCGGATGGCCGTTCGCAGCACGGGCTGATCCTCCGAGAGGATGGCGAAGCCCAGGTAACCAAGGAGAACGGTGAGCAGCCCGGCAAAAACCCAATCGAGAAACATCCGGCGCCTCAGCAGTAGAATAAGCAGGAAAGGCAGCGGGGCCAGCGTAAGAATGAGGTGGTGATTGCCGAAGGCAAACGCGAGGACAAAAAACGCCAGCAGCATCAGGGAGTCCTTCGCAGGGTTCCTCACCCACGCGTAACACAAAACCAGGAACACCGCGACGAGCAGGGCATGCAGGGCGTACACTTCCGCAATGACCGCCTGGGACCACATCGACTGGCTGAAGGCGAGCATGAGGGCAAAGGCCAGCGCGACACAATTCACCAGCCACTTCTGTCGACGGCTGAGGATGCCGTCGAAGCACCATCTTTGCAGGCTGGAGAGGAGAGCCGCGCACAGGCCGACGGCCAGCGACGCGCAGACGCCGCTGAAGATGGCCACCTCCCAAGCCGCATTGCCCAGGGGAAGGAGCAAGAAAAGCCAGGTCAGCAAGGTCCACAGCGGATATCCCGTCGGGTGGGGCACGCCGAAATGTTGTGCGGCGACGACGAACTCGCCGGAGTCCAGCAGGGTGACATTGGGCGCGGCCGACCAGACATACACGGCGAAACTGACCGCCGCCGCGATGACAGCGGTGACCCAATCGGACGTTTGCCAGATGCGGGGGGAGCCTTTCATTTGTTGGTGAGCGAAAGCCGGATGGTGTGCCAGGCCGCTTCGATGGCGATGCCGAGGGTCATCTTGGTTTCACCGTCGCGGCGTTCGGTGAAAACGATGGGCACTTCGACGATGCGCGCACCAGTCTGCCAGAGGGCGTGATGCAGCTCGACTTGAAACCCATAACCCTCCGCGCGGAATTGTTTCCAGTCGAGACTGCGAAGGACGGCAGTCCGCACGGCCTTGAATCCGCTGGTCGCGTCGGTAAGCGGCAGGCCGGTGACGATGCGGACAAAGCGCGAGGCGCCGGTGCTGAGGAAAAGGCGGTGTTCCGACCAGTTCATCACCCGCACGCCGCCCAGATAGCGCGACCCGATGGCGGCATCGGCTCCGTCGTCCAGGGCCTGCAGCAACCGCGGAACATCAGCGGGGTCGTGGGACAAGTCCGCGTCCATTTCCAGGCAGGCGTCATAGCCGCGCTCGAAGGCCCAGTGGAATCCCTCGCGGTAGGCGCTGCCGAGTCCGAGCTTCCCGCTGCGCGCCAGGAGGTGGAGTTTTCCGCCGAAGGCGGGGTGGTTTTGCACGAGCAACGCGGTTCCGTCCGGCGAGTTGTCGTCCACCACCAGCACCTCCACGCGAGCATCAACCGCAAGAACCCGCTCCAGCATGCCGGGAAGGCTTTTGGCCTCGTTGTAGGTGGGGATCACGACCAGGGCGCGTCGGATGGGCTCGCGGGGGAAATCAGCCAGCACGGACGGACCGCGGTCCAGCCCCGGCATTTCCCGCAGCCAGTTTTTCAACCGGGACGGGGCAAAGGGCAGAACGGGAACAGTGGCCAGAAGGCCAAGACCTAGCCAGCCGAAAGCGGACAGAGCGAGAAAGCCATTATACCACCAGGGAGGCGTAAAGCGAAGGGTCAGGGGCTGATTGGGTTGATCAACCCGCACTCCCAGAAACGCGCCATCGGCCGGCAGCACCGGGAGGGATTTCTCCGCGGAAAACGCGTGCCAGTCGGGGTGAAACGCTTCCGGCACCACGACCCAGCCGGATTGGGCCGGGGGGACGAGCTCAATCTCCTGGTAGTTCTTCCAACGCGGCGTGGCGAACGCGAGCGGGAGGAAGGGATGCTTGTTTTCGGGCGTGAGTTTTTCCTCCAGAACATGACCGTTCTCGCTGATCGTGCCCACCTTGCCGGGCTGGGTGGCAAATGTTTCCGGATCCTGTGGTAAAACAATGACGCCGAGTTTCTCCAGCGAGAGGCCGGATTGGGCGACGACGGCAGGTTCCGCAGAGCCGCTGACGAAGTTGCGGGCGAGGAAGGCCGGCGCAAGGGATGCGGGGTTTTCGAGCACGAGAAAATGCTCGTTTTCGTAGGCCGCGGTGAGGAGGGATTTGAAGCGTTCCTGGAGTTCGGGAGGTGAATCGGGGTCCTTCTTGTCGATGAGCACATAGGCCACGCCGGCGACATTTAAATAGGATCGTAAAAACTCCGGCGAGAGTTGGGCGGTCGTTTGCAGATAGGCCACGCCGCGCAGCATGAGGTAGGAGTTGAAGGCCTCGGTCGTCAGACCCCGCTTGGAAAAATAGGGCGTGAGGAGATAAAAGTAGCGGCCCGAAAGCGGATAAACCCAGCCGGGTTTCGGAGCCTGGGACAAAAACCGTCCGGCTTCCTGGAAATCGTTAAAGGTGTCGCGGCTGAGCGGGCTTTGAAAAAACGGGCGGAAGAACGGGGAAACGTCAACCGCCGCCAGGACGCACGCCGCCAGGGCGAGGGCCGTCCGGGGAATGCGGGCGGGCAGAATGGTGGCGAAGAGCCGGACGGCGCACCCGGTGGCGAGGGCCAGAAAGAAAACCCCGCCGACCTGGGAAAAATCATGAGGGGCCCGGAGATCGGAATAGACCGGCAGCCAGGAGATCAGACAGAATCCTGGCACGAGCAGATAAATAGCAATCAACACCGTTCCCACTAATTGACGCCCCGGCATCTGCGGCGGCACCAGACGCAGAATGATCCACGCCTGCACCAGCAGAATGAACCAGGAAAGGGCGACGACCGGATCGGACGCATTGTTGGCCATGCTGAGAAACGCGAATTGCCCACCCAGCACGGATCGCGATCCGAAGGAAAACCAGTGCGCGGCCAGGGCCAGAACCAGGAACAGCCGGAAGAAGAATCCGGTGTCCGAGGAGTAGAGTCCGGCGGGCCGGAGCAAGAGCACGGCGGCAATGAAAAATGTGGCGACAAGGCCCAGGTAGTTGGACCCCATGGACGTGGTGGGGGAAAAGGCCGGTGCCATTCCGGCGGAGAGGGCGCCGAGGCGGTCAAACCAGAGGATGTTGCTTTTCAGCGAGAACGAGTTCTTCCAGCCCTCAAACGGTGCGAGTTCAAAGACCGTGGCTAGTTGCATTTCCCGCAGGGCGGGAACATTCGGGAGCAGCCCCAGAATCACGATCGTAATCAGCGCCGCCAACAGCGCCGTGCCCGGTGGTTTCCAGGTCCGTTGTTTCCACAGCCAGAAAACCAACGCGAAGAGAATCACCAACGGAAAAATGAGCGCGGCCGCCTTGGCGTAGGTGAGCAGGAGCGCGGCAAAGGCCGCACCGAAAAGAAGGCCATGCTGGCGACTCGGTTTCTCCAATGCCAGGGTCAGACTCCAGAAGACCAGCGGAATGAGCGCAAATGCGGAGACGAACACCATGTGCTCGACATGAATCAACCGGAAATACACCGGCGGACTCAGAAGAAAAGCGACGGCGCAAGCCGCGGCCGTCCACGGCTCTCCGGTCAAATGCCGGGCCAGTGCATACGTCCCGAGCGCCGCGGCGGCGAGGCAGAGGAGGGCGGCAATTTTCGGACCGGCCAGCAGCCCCGCCAGATTGGTCCAGATGAGCAGCCAGATGTTGGTGCCGATAATCGAAAGCGAAGGAGCCAGGGAATATCCGTGGAGAAAATTGGGCGACCACCAGGGCGGTCCGCCCACGCTTTTCCAGCCCCCGGCGTAGTCCAGCGCCTTGGCGGTGTTGGCCAGCAATTCCTGATTCGAGGGCGGCGCATCCAGCCAGAACCACCCGAGCACGCCAATCAGAGCCGCTGCGAAACAGAGCAGGAAAATCAGGCAGCGGTTCATCGCCATGCTTTACAAGTCCCTGCAACGGTTTGTCGAGAGTGGCAGGCCGGTGCGGGGCGAATTTCCCGCCTGCCGGACTCCTCACCGCGCCGGGACATGCTTTCCTTTGAATCCGAAAAGATTGATGTAATGGCGTCCGTCCGTTTGCCGGATCCACTCCTCCCGCTGGGCTTCGCGAATGGGCGTGCCATCGGAGTGGTGGAAGACAAATCCCAGGGCATCCAGCGCGGCTAGGTACTCGAGCGGATCACTGCCGCAGCGGGTCAAGCCCTGCGACCAGAATTCCGTCATGAGAATGACATCCGGGCTGGTGGACAGGATATCGCGGGCTCCGGCGATGACCCGGCCTTCCGCTCCCTGGACATCAATTTTTAGAAAGTCGATTTTGGTGACTCCGTTCCGGGCGCACAGTGCATCGAGGGTTTCGACTTCGACAACCCCGCTTTGGCGGAGGAGGGGATCGGCATAGAGGCGGTTGTCACCGTGGTTATCCGGATTTCGAAAAAACGGCATGCTTCCGGCCCGGTCCGAGGCGGCGCAGGCGCAGACATGAACCGAGGCCTCTCTGCCGGCCGGGAGGTTCGCCGAGATGGTGGATTGCAAATACCGGCGGCTGTCCTTATCGGGTTCCACGCACAGGATCGTGCCGGAGAAACCGGGGGTGGCCAGGGCCATGCCGGTGTAGAGCCCGACGTTTGCACCCACATCGGCAAAAGTCATTCCGGGCCGGAAATGCTTCTGGAAAAACGCGATCTCCTCGCGTTCGTAAACTCCGAGGGTCAACGCGCCCGAGACGACGGGATCATCGGGATTGAGGGCGATGCGGGCACCATGCACGGTCAACTGTGCCGGCAGGATTTTTCGGAGGACAAAATTGGCCGGTCCGCGCAACGGCTTGGGTCGGAGGAGGACGGTATAGACGAATTCACTCAGCGACATGGCGGCTCACGTTTCGCCGCCATCAGACGGTCCGAAGGTCCTCGATGTCCTGATTCATCTCTTTGCGCAGGGCGGGTTCCATCCGGTCGATAAAAAGGAGGCCGTGCAGATGGTCGTGTTCGTGCTGGACGGCGCGGGCCAGCAGGCCGTCGGCTTCGAATTCGATGGTTTTCCCTTCAAGATCCTGCGCCTTAACCCGCACGGAGAACGGACGCGTGATGTCGGCGCGCAGGCCGGGAAAGCTCAGGCAGCCCTCGATGCCGG
>JBMOHI010000013.1:0-15336 GCA_049317925.1 Terrimicrobiaceae bacterium | reverse complement strand
TCCGGCTGCGAGGATTTCGTGACTTTTGACGCCGAGCAGGCCGCCCTCGCTTCGGCCGCCGGGCTCCGGCTTTGGAAGTGGAACTGATGCCCGCGTGCCGGCGATGGGATCCGGCGCGTTTGGGACACCGCGCCCTACCGGATTTCCGGAAAGTGTTCGTCGAGCGCAGCCAGGACACTTTCCACCGGCAGACCGATCACGTTGCTCATGGAGCCTTCGATACGTTCGATCAGGCGGCCTTCGTCCTCCTGCGCGGCGTAGGCGCCGGCTTTGTCGAGGGGATGGATGCTTTGCAAATACGCCTCGAAATCAATCTCTTCCCAGGGTCGGAATTTCACCCGGGTGGACTCCACGAAGCGGCACATTTTTTCGCCGTCGCGATGAATCAGGCAAACGCCGGTCAGCACTTCATGGATGCGACCGCTGAAGGTTTCCAGCATGGTGCGGGCCTCGATGAGATCGCGTGGTTTTCCGAAAGTCCGGTTATCGAGTGAGACCACGGTGTCCGCTCCCAGCACGATGCGATCGGGGAAACGCGCGGCGACTTCCAGCGCCTTGCTCTCGGCGTTGATCAGGCAGAGTTCCCGCGCGGTCAGGGCGGAATCGGAGAGTTCTTCGATCCGCGCCGCCTCGACTTGAAACTCCACGCCGGCACGGGCCAGAAGCTCGCGGCGGCGCGGGGAGGTGGAAGCGAGGAGGAGCAGGGAACCGGATTAGTTCTCGCCGTCCGAAACGCCGTGGGCGCGGCGGATGCCTTCGAGCTGGCGGCGGATGCTGCGCGAGGAATCGGGGCGGTTGTTGACGTTTGCGACGATGCCGTAAACGAGCGGAAAGATCGTGGCCGCGCCTGCGCCGATGAGGGCGATGGCGGTGCGCTGGCGCGCGGTTTGACCGATTTTGTCAGCTAGAAGGAGTCCAATACCGAAGCCAACCGCCGCCTGGGAAAAGGCGACGATGCCGGTGACGGGGAGGTTTTCACCAAATTTGTTAAGCGGAGATGACATGGTTCGTGTTTGCGCAACGTAGGATTGTCGTGTGGTATTTTCAACTGCAAATGGAAACGAAACGCATTCTGGGTGTGGATACCGGCGAAGCCCGGGTGGGACTGGCCCTTAGCGACGACCTGGGCATGCTGGCTCATCCGCTGGAAACGGTCGAAACAGCCCGGGCCAATCCCCTGAAACGCATCGCCGAATTGGTGGCGGAACGCGCCATCACCACCATCGTGGTCGGGGTGCCCCGCAACATGGATGGGTCCTCCGGCCCGGCGGCGGAAAAAGCCAAAGCCTTCATTGAAAAACTGCGTGAGAGTGTCGCCTGCCGCGTCGTGCCGTGGGACGAACGCCTGACCACGGTCTCGGCCCAGCGGGCCCTGCGCGAAGCAGGACACAAGGCCAAAAACCAGCGCGCCATCATCGACCAGGCCGCGGCGCAGATTCTTTTGCAAAGCTGGCTGGATGCGACCGGAGCAATGACGAATGAGTAATGATGAATGTCGAAGGAGTGATCGAATGACAAAGCCGACGGTAGCGGTCCGCCGTTTTCGTCCTTCGTCCTTCCGCCTTCGTCATTTCCCCTCATGCGCCTGAAACTGGTCATCGCCTACGACGGCGCGTCTTTTGTGGGCTGGCAGAGTCAGCGCGGCGGACGGGCCGTGCAGGATTTTCTGGAGGCGGTTTTTCAAAAAATCACCGGTCAACGTGTGGTCGTTCATGGTTCGGGCCGCACGGATTCCGGGGTTCATGCCCTCGGCCAGGTCGCGCATGTGGACGTGCCGGATGGTTCGCTCGGACCGCAGGAGTGGTTGCGCGCGCTCAATGCCAGTCTGCCGCCGGCGATTCGGGTGCTGACCGCGCGCCGGGCCGCGCCGGATTTTCACGCGCGGTTTGATGCGAAGGGAAAAGTTTACCGCTATATGATTCGCAACGCGCCGGTGCTTCCTCCCCACGAGGCGGGCCGGGTCTGGCATTTTCCGCAGGAACTGGATCTTTCGCTGATGGAACAGACTGCGAAGATTTTCGTCGGACGTCATGACTTCGCAGCCTTTGCGGCCAATCGCGCCGAGGCGGTGCAGGATACGCACCGCACCATCCGTAAGCTGTCCGTGCAGCGGCGCGGAACGTTGATCAGCCTGACCGTTGAGGGCGAGGGATTCCTCTATAAAATGGTGCGCATGCTCACCGGAGCGATGGTCCGTGCCGCGCAGGGGCGGGCGGATCTGGCGGATCTGCGGGAACGGCTCCGGGTGGGCAAACCCAAATGGAGTTTCGTCGCGCCAGCCGGGGGACTCTATCTCGTGCGGGTGATTTACTGACGGGAGAAGCCGCCGCGGCCCCGCGGATTGGCCCTCGCGGCTACTTCGATTCCGCCGGGGTATCCGTTGCGGTGGTGTTCGCGGCGAGAGGTTTCAGTTTGACCGCAAAATTGTCGTATTCCACTTGGAGGTTTGAGGCCTCGGCGACGTATTTCAACGCTTCGGAGGCGGGGATGTTTTGCAAGCTGAGGGTGACGGTTTTCTCCACGCCCTCCGGCACCATCCACACGACGTTGACGGCCTGCTTGCCGCCGGTTTGTTTCGTCACCTGTTGGGCCACGAAAGTCACGGCTTCCCGCGCGGACGTTTCCTGAAACTCCACCTTGGGCAGAATGATTTTTTTGAGGTTGGCGGCCAGCGAGGTTCCGGCTTTCTGCTGGGCCTGGATCATGCGCAGATAGTTCTGCGCGGCCTGATTCCGGGGATCGTTCGCGACCACGGTTTCCAGCAACATGCGGGCCGTCTCGTAGTCGCCGCCGTGAAATGATCGCACGGCCTGTTCGAAGTTCGCCTTGTCGGTCTTGGTTTGGGCGGTCAGCGACGCGACCGTGATGAGCAGGAGGAGGGGGAACCATTTCATGGTTGGAGTCTACACCGCCGCAGGCAAAGGTTCAATCCGTCAGTTGCTTGATTGACGGGAGTCATCTGTTACGGTGCGCCACGAGATGCGGAGGAGGATTTATTTTTTGCTGATGGCGATGGCCCTCGTCCTTGGCGGAGTTCCGCAGATGAGCGGCCAGATGAGCGAAGAGCAAAAGAAGCAACTCTTCCTCAAAGCCAGGGAGGATATCCGCCCCGTGCCGCGTCCGGCCGCCTCGGCCACGCCGCGCCCCAGGCCGCGAACGATTTCCACTCCCGAGCCCACACCCCGCGCCACTCCGACGCCGCGTCCGGCGGCCGATGCCACGCCCGATGTCATCGAGATGGGACCTGCTCCCACGCCCGCTCCGGAGCGTCCGGAGCCCAAGCCCACCGCCACGCCGCGTCCGGCTCCGGTTGACACTCCCGAACGCGAGGAACCCACCCGCCAGGCCCCGACCCAGACCCCGAAACCAACTCCTCCGCAGATTCCGCAGGGAAAAACTCCCGGCGGCGAACGCCTTGATGCCCCGATCCTCATCGAGAAATCGGGTTTGCAGGAAAGTCAGGGCGAGGAGCCCGCCCCCAAGAACACCGGCGGATGGTTCCGCCGCTGGCGCTATCTGAGTCCTTCGGTGCGCAAGGCGATTGACAATGCCCGGGTGCAAAAAGGCCGCTGGAAGTACGTCATCATTCACAATAGCGGCACCCGTCAGGGCAATGCCCGCATTTTTGACACCTACCACCGCCGGGTGCGCAAAATGCAGAACGGCCTCGCCTATCATTTCGTCATTGGCAACGGCAACTCCTCCGGCGATGGCGAGATCGAGATCGGCCCGCGCTGGACCCGTCAGATCAACGGCGGCCACGTGGCCAGCGATTATCTCAACAACATCGCCATCGGGATTTGTCTGGTGGGCGATTTGAACCGCGACCAACCCACCCAGGCCCAGATGGCGGCGTTGGACGAACTGATCGTTTATTTGCGCGGACGCGTTGGAAAAATCAAAGGCAAGCCGGCCATCGTGGTGCCCCACAAAAAGATCAATCCCAAGCCGACCGATTGTCCCGGAGACCGCTTTCCTTACGGCTGGCTCCAGAAAAAATTCGGACCGTAAAGGCATCTTTCTTCCAGAAGGAAACGAAGAGAACAAAGGACGGATGCGTGCGTGCGCTCTCCGTTCCCTTTGTTACCTTCTGTAAGCAATGAATATCGGCATCACCGGATCTAGCGGCTTCATCGGTTCGCGCGTGGGGGAATTGTGCCGCGCCGGTGGACACGAGGTCGTGGGCTTTTCCCGGCGGCCGGGTGAGGGAATACGTTTGTTTAACCGGGAAACGCTGCCGGATCTTTCCGGTCTCGACGCCGTGGTGAATCTCGCGGGCGAATCGATCATGGGTCTATGGACCAAAAACAAAAAGCGCGCCATTCTCGAAAGCCGCATCCTCGGCACCCGCCAATTGGTCAGGGCCATGGCCGCCGGCGGGCAGAAACCGCGGGTGCTCGTCAACGCCTCGGCCATCGGGTTCTACGGAGACACCGGGGAGAGGTTGGTGGACGAGACCTCACCATGCGGTGAGGGCTTTCTGGCCGAAGTCGCCCGCGAATGGGAAGCGGAGGCGGAGGAAGCCGCATCACTCGGCGTCCGGGTGGTTTGCCTCCGCATCGGCTTCGTCCTGGGCCGCGGCGGCGCTTTGAAACTCATCGCCCCCTTGTTCCGCCTTGGTCTGGGCGGACGGCTGGGCGACGGGAAACAATGGATGAGCGGCGTGCACGTGTATGATGTCGCCGGCCTGATCATTTGGTCGCTGGAAAACGACTCCGTTCGCGGCGCTGTCAATGCCGTGATGCCCGAGCCGTTTCGCAATGAAGAATTCACCCGTGAACTGGCCCGTGCGGTGCATCGCCCGGCATTTCTTCCCGCCCCGGCCTTCGCGCTGCGCCTGGGCCTCGGCGAGTTGTCCCACCTCATGCTCGACAGCACCCGGGTGAGTCCGCTCCGCGCGCAGGAGGGCGGATATGTTTTCCGGTTTGCCACTTTGCCTTCAGCCCTTCAGGATGCCTTGCGCTGAGAAGCGCACTTATGTCTGTCCCGCAAAACACCATCGCGATCATTTACGATTACGATCAAACGCTCTCGCCCACCTATATGCAGGAGGAGGCGCTTTTTCCGGTCTTCGGCATCAACTCCGAGCAATTCTGGAAACGCTGCGGCGAGCTGGTCAAGGATCAGGGTTACGACAACGAACTCGCCTACATGAAGGTGATGCTCGACTACCTCGAGATGGACCGCCCGACCAACGCCGAACTGCGCAAACTCGGGGAAAAACTCACCTTCTACAAAGGTCTGCCCGACATGTTCGAGGAATTCAAAACCGGTCTCCTCTCCACCGAGCACGAGGCCTACGGCATCAACGTCGAACATTACATCGTTTCCTCCGGCCTGAAGATCCTCCTCGAGGGCAGCAAGCTCGCGCCGTATGTGAAGGCCATCTTCGGTTGCGAATTTGCCGAGGATTCGCAGGGCCGCATCACGTTTCCCCGCCGGGTGATCAGCCACACCCAGAAGACCCAGTTTCTCTTCCGGATCAACAAAGGCATGCTCGACATGAGCGAGGATGTGAATGACCACATGTCACCCGAACTCCGCCCCATTCCGTTCACCAACATGGTCTATATCGGCGACGGTCCGACCGACGTGCCGTGTTTCACCGTCATGCGCCGCAACGGCGGACAGGCCATCGCCGTGTACAATGCGGAGGATCCCACCCGCACCAGCTTCAAAAAGTGCTACCAGCTCAGCACCCATGCCGACCGCGTGAAAAACATCGCGCCCTCCGACTTCCGCCGCGGCAGCCATCTGCGTCTGCTCGTGGAGGAAATGGTGCACGAGATCGCCGAACAAATCGTTCAGCGCCGCCGCGACGATCTTGAAGCGGGAACGGTCAAGGCGCCGAAATATTGACGGCCCTGCGGGAGTTTCTGCGCCTGGTCAACCGGCGGCTTTTTTCCCCGTCCGCCGCGCGGGGTTGGCAACTTGCCGGGTGGATTGCGGCTACGCTCATCGTGGCGGTCGCGGTTTGGCAGCGCTGGCAGATTCCGGCCATCGCGGTCGCTGATCCGGATTCGTGGGGCTACTTCCGCCCGGCCTTGAACCTGCTCAGTGGCGGCGGTTTCGTTCAGCACAACGGCCGGGACTGGTTGTATTCCGCACTGGTTGCTGGCGCGCTGGAGGTGACCGGTTCCATGGCCGGACTGGTTCGCTTCCAGCAAATGCTCGGTGTCCTGGCCGGGATTTTGCTGGCGGTGACGCTGCGGCTCTGGGCGCAATTTTTGCCGGGCAGCGCGGGACGCGAGGCCGGGGCCGCCGTTCTGGGCGCGGTCGCGATGGGGATTTTCCTGTGGAGGCCGGATAGCCTCGCCTTTGAGGTGCAACTGCGTCCGGAATCGGTCTGGAGCTTTTTTATTCTTCTCCAATTGCTCTGCCTGCTGGCCTATTGCCGGGAGCGCTGGGTGCGTCACCGCTATGGGGTTGCGCTCTGTTATGCCCTCGCGGCTGTTCCGCTGGCTTACGCCAATGTGTTGCTCAAGCCGAGCTGGGGACTGGCTCTTCTGGTCACGATCGCGCCGGTCTTCTTCGGAATCTTGGGCCCGCGCGCCGGCCTTGGCCTCCGCCTGCTCACGCCCGTGGCGGCGGTAGGTTTGTCGGTGCTGACCCTCTGGCTGCCGGCGCGGATGCTTTTCGTTCGCGACGAAATGGCCGCCACCCGCCTGCCGCTGGCCTTGTTTACCATCCACGCAAAATGGATTCTGGCCCACTACGAGCAGAAGGCTCAATCCCTGCGCCCGGACAGCGCAGAGCGTCATTTCCTCGACCGGTTTCTGCCGGTTTTCCGCGAGGAATTCGCCCAAACCATGACCCAGAAAAAGATAACCTATGATCGCCTGGGCTACGATGCCGATTACCTGCGCTACCGTTCTCCCATTTTTGATTGGCTGAATTCGGAGGGTGGTATTGCGGGTGAACGCTTGAATGCTTTCTGCTACGCCAGCTATCTCGAAACCTGGCGGTCCCAACCGCTCGGAATGGCGGACAAGGTCTGGGGGCAGTTCCGGTTTTTTCTCTTTCCGCAGGATGACGATTTCTACAAACGCGGGACGAATTTACAGGAGAGATACCGGATCACGCTGGAAAAGCTCCCGGACGATCTTCCCGGCTCATCCGACAGGGTGGCCGCCCTCTATGCGGCTTTTCGCGAGCAAGCGACCCAGGCGTCCGTCCGGACCTTCAAAGTGGAACCCTGGGGCCCCCTGCAAAAGCTGTCCCTCGGCCTCGCCGCTATCACCCCGGCCTTGCTGCTCGTCTTCCTGGTTGTGCTGGCAGCCTGTCTCCTCCGGCCCGGCCTATCCGACCTCCGCCTCGCCGGCCTGACCGCTCTGTTGCTCTACGCCGCGCCAGCCGCCAATGCCCTCACCGTCTCCATCATTCATGTGCTCGACCTGCCGCGCTATCGCCTGAGTTACGCCGGACCGTTTCTCCTGGCTCTGGCGGCGGTCATCCTGTTCAACGTGATTGCCCTGATCAGAATCGCCGGAATTCGTCGTCGGGACGAAGTCGGGACAATTGAACCGCGCAAAAATTAGCGGGGAAAGAACAACCGGCAACGGGTCCACAAACTCAATTCGCGCCCGCCCGGGAATAGCCGGTCATTGTTCAGTCTCATCACAATGTCCAGATTACATGGACCCCTTTTTTCCCGCCCGGTTAAGGCACCGAAGTATTAAGCGTTCGCGCGTTGGTCAAACGACGACGACCTCTGGGGCAGTCGCATAAAGACTCTCTGCTGGAGAGGTGTCTCCATCCGATCCTAGGACGATACAGAGTCGCCCCTTCCATGTGAGCTCTTGCGTCTGCCGCCTAGCTTGCTGCTAGGCTGCCTAACAGCATCGGGCGCATTATGATTCGTGTGACCATCGAATCTCCATTTCCTCGCGCTCGCCCATCGCCTCCCGTAACAGTGCTAGCAGACTATAATCAGCACCCGAGCCCTCAAAAACGTCCAACGTGCTGCGATTGATGTAGTAGTCCCGATCCGCGAGCGATTCTTCCTCCAACTGTGCGATAAGAAACTGAAGTTGCGCATCTGTAATTGCGCCCAGAGCTTTGCCCGTTTCTTTGTCGTGTAACTGGATCATAGTAACTTCGATTGTGTGGTTTTGCGTTGAGTGCTGCCTGACTTGCTATTTTTCGATTGAGCTACTGCCAGTCGCTTAGTCCAGCATATGAAAATTGGCCTAGCAGATTTTGCAGGGGAAATCAACGCCACTCGTGTTTCGGGTATTGGCGCTGGAGTTGCTGCTTAAGCTTGGGATAGGACTCGGCCCAGAAAGTTTTCAGGCTTTTGGTCACCTGAACAGGACGGTGGTTGGGGGCAAGGACCTGGATGGTCACGGGCACGCGGCCGGCGGCGATTTTGATGTCCTCGGTTACGCCGTAGAGATCCTGGATGCGGGCACCAAGGACGGGATCGGCGTCGGCGGCATAGGTGATCTTGGCGCGGCGTCCGCCGGGGAGTTCGAGGCGTTCGGGGGCTTGTTTGTCCACCAGATGTTGCTGGGCGGGAGTCAAGATCGAACGGGCCAATCCGAGGACAGGACGGTCTTTGATTTCGCGATAGTTGGTGGCTCCGTCGCAGGCGAGATGGACGATGTATTCCCGTTCGGCCGGGCCGATAGCGGGCAGGTTCTGGTCGGGCAGGACGCGGGCGAGGAAATTGACCCGTTCGATCCATTGTTCGACGGCGTCGTCCCATTGGGTGAGTTTGAGGTCGCCTTCGACCACGAGGGCGGCAAGGCATGATGTGGCCTGGGGCGAGGGTTCGGCGTCGCGGTCCTGGGATTCAATGACGAGGTCGCGGAAGACTTTCTCGCGGCGGACGACGACGCGGTTTTGCGAGCTGTCGTAGAGATGGGTGCTGCGTTCCTCGAAATGGCCAGGAAACATTTCGCGCAGCCAGGCTTCCTCGATTTCCGTGGCGAGGGAGAGAATGACCTGCACCTCGCCGCCGCGGCCTTCGATTTCGTTGATCTCGGCGGCTACGATGAGGCGGCTGTTCTGCGCGACGCTGGCGCGGGCGAGCTGGCCGCGGCGTTCGTGGACGATGTCGCAAACGAGTGTTCCTCCACTGCGGCGGCGGGCGACCTGATCGGCGAATCCGGCCAGGACGCAGCGGGCGATGGCCTCGTCGCGGGCGGGGGCGGATTCGGGCCGGACGTCGAGGTTCTCGTCGCGGGCGATTTCCAGAAATTGCTCGAAGAGTTTCTTCACCTGACGGGCGGCCTCGGCGTGGATGGCGAGGGGACGGAGGGCTTCGAGGCGGAAATCGTGGCGTTCGGCGTAGTGGAACGCGCGCATGAGGATGAGAAAATCCGAGATGCCCTCGCCGAAGATCTCGGCGCGTTCCTCCTCGATGCGTTTTTCGGTTTTGAGCAGGAGGCTGCGCGATTGGGTGAGGGCGGCGATGAGGGCGGCGGCGCGGACGCAGCCGAGTTCCTCCGCGGCGAGGAACATGCGGGCGTAGCGCGGATGGACGGGAAAGCTGAGCATGCGGCGTCCGGTCGGGGTGATGTCGCCGGTGGCATCGTCGGTGGCCCCGAGGTCGCGCAGGAGTTGTTCGGCGCGGGCGAGGGATTTTTCCTCCGGCCGGTCGATCCAGCGGAAACGCGCGAGATCGCGCACTCCGGCGGCTTTGAGGGAAAGGACCGTCTCGGCCAGATCGAGGCGCTTGATTTCCGGGAGTTCGACCGGCGGACGCTGGGCATGGTCGCGTTCGGTCCAGAGGCGCAGACAAATTCCCGGCGCGGTGCGGCCGGCGCGGCCGGAGCGTTGATCGGCCGAGGCGCGGCTGATTTTTTCGATCATGAGCGTGTTGATGCCGCGGTTGGGATCGTAGCGGGCCACGCGGGCCAGTCCGGCATCAACCACCATGGTCACGCCGTCGATGGTGAGGGAGGTTTCGGCCACGTTGGTGGAGACGATGATCTTGCGCTGGGAGGTGCGGGCCACGGCCTTGTCCTGCTCGGCCGCGGGGAGTTCGCCATGGAGCGGCAGGATGGTGCAGCCGGCGCGGGCGCGGTGGGAGAGTTCGCGGATGGTGCGCTGGATTTCATAGGCACCCGGCA
Source organism: Terrimicrobiaceae bacterium (assembly GCA_049317925.1). Classification (GTDB taxonomy): domain Bacteria; phylum Verrucomicrobiota; class Verrucomicrobiia; order Chthoniobacterales; family Terrimicrobiaceae; genus CAMASH01. Next base: position 5,260 of record JBMOHI010000013.1, on the reverse strand, counting down.
TGAAGACAAGGATGTCGCCGTCGGTGCGGTCGAAGTTTTCCCGCACGGCCTCAACCGCGAGGTCCCAGGGCGGTTCGTCGCGGGGTTCGTGGCGGAGGTATTCGATCTCAACGGGAAAAACCCGGCCTTCCGAAATGAGGGTCTGGCAGGGGGCGAGGTGTTTTTCGATTTGGCCGCCGTCCAGCGTGGCGGACATGACGATGATTTTGAGATCGGGCCGGGCGGTTTCCTGGAGATCGAGGGCGCGGGCCAGACTGATGTCGCCGTAGAGGTGGCGTTCGTGAAACTCGTCGAAGATGATGGTGGAGATGTCCCGCAAACTCGGGTCGGCGATCATCTGCCGGAGGAGGATGCCCTCCGTGACGAAAAGGATGCGGGTGGCGGCGGACGAAACATTGTCCAGCCGGATGCGATAGCCGACCTCGCCGCCGAGCGGGACGCCGCGTTCCTCGGCCACGCGTTTGGCCAACATGCGTGCGGCCAGCCGGCGCGGTTGCAGGATGATGCAGCGGCCGTCACCTAAGGCTCCACCGTCGAGGAGGATCTGCGGCACCTGGGTGGATTTTCCCGAGCCGGTCGGGGCCTGGAGGACGAGACGGCCGTCCTGCTGGGCGGCCACGATCTCTTCGTCGAGGTCATAGATGGGAAGATGTTCGTTCACGCTGCTCGATGGTAAAAATCGCTGCTGCCACGCAACCCTCCTGTCGCGAAAGTCGCTCGCCAAAGTTCGATGCTTGGTATTATCTGCTCTGATGAAGTGGATGCGACGGTTATTTTTTGCCGCCCTGGCGGCCCTGTCCGCAGGGGCCCTGCCAGCGGACGAGAAGGCCATGACGCCGGAGCAGATCAAAGGCGCGGAAAGGGTCGAGTTGGTTACCATTCCAATGCCGGGAGAATTTTTTGCCGCCATCGGCAAGCTGGGCCGCCCAAACTGGGTCAAACTGGTGCGGACCGGCACCCCGGAGGCAACTTCCAGCCGGGCCCAGATCGCCCTCGTGCTCGGCACGCTCGTGGCGGACGGCTATATCGCGGTCGAGGCGCAGGACAGCCAGGGCGTCAAAAACATCGGCAAGGAAATCATCAACCTGGCCAAAAAGCTGAACGTGAGCCAGAGCGTGCTGGGCCGCGGCAACAGCCTGAATGATTTTGCCGAGAACAACGACTGGAGCGCCCTGCGCGAGGAGCTCGAAGCGACCCAGAACGAGGTGAAACTCGACATGGAGGAACAAAAGGACAGCAGCCTCGTCTCCCTGGTGAGCCTTGGCGCGTGGGTGCGCGGGACGGAAATCGTCAGTGGCCTGGTCGAGGGCACCTACACGCCGGAATCCGCCCGACTGCTGCATCAGCCCGCCATCATCGAATACCTCCTCAGTCAGATCAGTGCCCTGCCGGCGGCTTTGCAGAAGGATCCTCTGATCGTGGACATCCGCGCGGATTTGGAAAAATCCCTCGGCTATGTCCAGCCGGCGACCCTTCCCGAACAAAATGTCAAAGATCTGCACCAGGCGATGATTTCCATCGTGGAAGAGATCACCAAAGGCTCCAAGGAATCATGATTCGTTTGCCGCAAATCCTCGCTCTTCTCCTGGCCGTCTCGGCCACCGCCATGGCCCAGGAAAAAACCGACACCCCGCCGGCGGAAACCGACTTCAGCGCCCGGAGCAAGGCCCTCGAACTGGCCGGCGCCTTCAGTAACGACGGCTACAAAATCCGCGACGGATTCTGGTCCGGCGAACTCGAGCCCAACCGCACCAAGTTTCTCGAAGTCAATTTGTTCGCCGGCAACGAATACTGGTTTTCCGGTGCGGTGGTTCCTCCGGGCCGGAAAATCGCCGTGAGTCTCTTCGACGAAAAAGGAAAACCGGTGGACTATCAGGTCTATGAAAACGGCATCATGGCCGCGGCCGGATTCGTGCCGGATGTGAGTGGGAAATACTTTGTCAAAGTGACCCTGCTCGAAGGGGAGAAAACCCAGTTTTGCCTTTTGTATTCCTACAAGTAATTTTTGCCAGAGAGGGTTTTTTTCATGCCAAGCACTTCCACCACCGAAAAGCTCGACAGCGCTCCCGTCCGGCAGTTTTCCGTTTTTCTGCAAAACAAAGTCGGAGCCCTTCTCGAGGTCGTCAAGTTGCTCAACGAACACAACGTGGTCGTGCTGGCCCTCAGCATTCAGGATTCCTCGGAATCCTCCATCGGCCGCATGGTGGTGAGCGATCCGGAGCAGGTGACCCGGCTTTTTCACGAGCACGAAATTCCTTTCAGCGAATGCGAGGTGCTGGTGGTGGAACTCCGCGAAGGCGCGGCGGATCTGGCCAAAGTGCTGGCCGCCCTGCTCATGGCGGAGGTGAATATTTACTTCAGCTACCCGCTATTGGTCCGCCCGCGGGGACGGGCCGTTCTGGCCATGCATCTCGACGATATCGAATGTTCCAGCTCCGTCCTGCGGGGCGACGGATTTAAAATTCTCACCCAGGCCGATCTTTCGCGCTAGATTCCCCCATGAAAATGTTCCTCCCCTTCCTCGCCGTGGCCGTTCTCGCGACCGCGGCCCGCGCCGACCTCACCATCACCCAGAAAGTTCAGCAGGGGGCCCAACCGGAGGCGGATCTGACGGTGACCATGAAGATCAAGGGCCAGAAGATGCGGATGGATGCCACCCCCAAAGTGTCCACCATCATCGACCTCAAGTCCGGCGACATGCAAAACCTCATGCACGACCAGAAAATGGTCATGACCGTTCCCGGAGCGCTGATCAAGAGCCTGCAACAGGCCGCCGCGCCCGCCGATGCCGGCCCACCCGCGGTTCCGCAACCGACCGGCAACAAGGAAACCATCAGCGGATTCGCCTGCGAGGAATACACCCTCACTTCCCATGGGGCCAAGGTGAGCGTCTGGCTGACCAAAGATCTTCCCGCCGCCCAGAAAGCCATGAGCGAAGTCGCCGCCATTTCACCGGACAACGATCCCTTTCAAGCCGCTTTGCACGGGCAGAAATTCGACGGTTTCCCCATGCGCACGGTCATCGAGACGCCCGGCGTGGGAAAAACCACCATGACCGTCGTCGCGGTCAACGAGGGCCCCTTGCCGGACGCGGATTTTTCGGTGCCTTCCGGCTACAAGACCATGCAGATGCCGTCGCTGCCGCGTTGATCGCTGGTTGCCGGGTCGGGGGTTTTCGCTAACTTGCCTGCCATGAAGAGGCGCTTTCTCGCCGCCGCACTCACTCTGGCCGCTGCCGATCCGGTCTGGAGCCTGGACGCCAATTCGCAACGGATGGCGGATCGCTATCGTTCGATCCTCACGGCCAACCCGGGTCAGCAAACGGCCTTGGACCGGCTCTGGGAAATTTATCACAAAGCCGGTGAGACGGATGCGCTCGTCGAGTCAGCCCGCGAGCAAGCGGACAAATCCCCGGTGTTGTCCGCCCGGATTCTGCAGCGCGCCGGGAAGAGCGAAGAGGCCGGAAAAGTCCTCGATCAGGCTGTCGCCAGCGGGGATGTTGCCGCCATCGAGCTGCGGGCGGCGTGGTTGGAGGGTCAGGGCGATTTTGCTGCCGCCGCCGCGGTGTTGGATGCGGCCGCGGCCACACGAAAGAACCCGCAATTGCTGGCCCATCTTGGCGAACTGTTTCTTCGCGCGGGCGACGTGGCGAAATCCCGCGCGGCATGGGAGGAGGCGGTTGCGCTCGCGCCTGACGATCTGGTTCTGCGCAAAAAACTCGCCGCCGCCAGCGCGCAAGCGGGCGACGCTTCTGCGGCCATCGTTCATTTGCGGGTCATTGCCGAAAAGGGATCGCCGACCGAACGCTTCGCGGCGTGGGAGGAAATTTCCCGGCGGTTGGCGGATGACGGCAAGCCGGCGGACGCCCTCGCGGCGCAGGAGGCGCTGCTCGCGCTGATGGGTCCCGGACATTGGAAATTGGCCGCCGCCCGCCAGCGGCTTTTTCAACTGCATGAGCAGGCCGGGACCCTTGCCGGGCTGGAAAAGAAATGGCAGGCGGAGGCGGAGTCGCGGCCGCGTGATCCCGAACCGGCCTTGCGCATGGCGGAACTCGCCGGATTCCGGTCCGACGACGCACAGCGCCTGGTCTGGCTGCGCCAGGCGTCCGAAGCGTTGCCCAAGGACGCCGCACTGGCGGGCGAGGTGGCGGCGCTGGAACTGTCCGCCGGAAACTCCGCGGCGGCCGCGGCGCTCTACGACCGTCTTCTGGCCGTTCGTCCCCAGGATGAAAATCTCATTTTCCAGAGGGCGGAGGTCTCCGCTCTGAGCGGTCAGGTAGCGGACGCGGAAAAGCGCGTTGCGGACTATCTGGCCACGCGTCAGGGCGATGAAAATGCCACGGCGCGGGCCACGGAGTTTTTCCGGCGTCTGCGCCTTTCCGCTCCGCTCGAAAAGAGTCTTACCGACCGTTTCCGGGCCGCCGCAAATGATGAAGCCGCCGCGACCGAGCTGGCGCGGTTTTTTCTCGAACAACACCGCGACAAAGACGTCACGGCCACGCTGGAGCGATTTGACGATTCCGGCCTGGACCCGAAGGAAGCCGCGGCGGTGGCGCTCCGGTTTTCGGAGTTGCTGCGCGATGCCCGGATGAACGACGAGGCGCTGGTCTGGGCGCGCAAAGCCTTTGCCCGCGATCCCTCACGGCCGGAATACGCCCTGCATCTGACCGATCTGTTGAACGCCCGGAACGAACCCGCCGCCGTCCGCGAGGTCCTGGAAAAAGCCTGCGCCGCCGCCCCGAATCTCCCGCGCGAAGATTTGGAACGCCGCCTCCATTCCGCCGTGCAGGCTCAGGATGACGGGTCAGAGAGCCTGATGCCGGACGAAGGCGTGGCGATGCGGAAAATGCTGGCCAGCCTGCGGGAGCAGGCCGCGGCGGGAACGGGCGGGAATGGCTGGCTGCGGCTGGCGCGCTGGCAGCGGTGGAACAGCGATCCCAAGGCCGCGGTGGAAGCCTTGCGTGAGGGATTTTCCCGTCATCCGGATTCCCTTGCGATCCGCGATGCCCTGGCGTCCGCCCTGGCCGAGTCCGGCGACACCGTGACGGCGATTGCTGAGCTGCGCAAGCTGGCGGAAGTGCAGCCGGAGAAGGCCGTGGAGTTCCAGCGCCGCATCGGCCATCTTCAACTCGACGGTGGCCAGATCGACGAGGGGCTGGCGACATTCGAAGCACTCGCGCAGAGCCTGCCCAAGGACTGGCAGGCTGCGGCGGATCTTGCCCTGGCCGAGCAAATGGCCGGGAATTGGTTTCGGGCTCTCG
>JBMOHI010000012.1:0-16286 GCA_049317925.1 Terrimicrobiaceae bacterium | reverse complement strand
AGGAATCCTACAAAGCCTACGAATGCAAAAGCTGCGCCCACCTCATTTGGAAAAACATGGCGGGCCGCGAACTCGAACGCGAGGAGGTCAAGGGTCTACTGGAAAATGGCCGCATCGGACCGCTGGAAGGTTTCCGTAGCAAGCTGGGCCGCCCGTTTTCCGCGGTGGTCAAACTTGATGCCGAGTTCAAACAGACCTTCGATTTTGGCGATTCCCTCGAAAGCGCGCAGTCCCTGGACTTTTCTGTCCTGCCCATCATCGGACCCTGCCCGGCCTGCAAGACGGGACAGATCCACGATACCGGCAATGCCTTTCAGTGCAGCAACGTGGGCAAGTGCAAGCTCCGCATGGGCAAAACCATCTGCCAGCGCGAGATTCCCCGCGAGCAGGTGGTCAAAATTCTGGAGACGGGAAAAACCGACCTCATTCCCCGTTTCATTTCGAAGAAAGGCAAACCCTTCTCGGCCTTCCTCAAATTGGAAGGCGAGCGGATCGTCTTTGAGTTCGAACCGCGCAAGCCCGCCGCGGCCAAGAAGGGCGCGGCCAAAGCCAAAGTCACCCCCGCCGCAGCTTAGGCATAAAGCGAAGTTTCCTCGTAGCGGAAAACGTAAGCTTTCCGAAATGGCTTCTTGCTCGTTTAGGCGCCCTGCACTTCGGCCGCAACTTTCAGCCGCAGACCGTTGAGCCGGATGAATCCAGTGGCGTCGTCCTGATTGTAGGCCTTGGTCGGATCGGCTTCCATCGTGGCGATGTGCGGGTTGTAGAGGCTCAGCGGACTCTTCACTCCGGCCGCGATGATGTTGCCTTTGTAAAGTTTCACCCGCACGGTTCCGGTCACGTTTTTCTGTGATTCCGTGACAAGGGCTTGGAGCGCTTCGCGTTCGGGCGCGAACCAGAATCCATTGTAAACCAAGGTCGCATACTTCGGAATGAGCGAGTCCCGCAGGTGCATGACTTCGCGGTCCATTGTGAGCGATTCCATCTGCCGATGGGCAAAGTGCAGAATCGCCCCGCCCGGGGTTTCGTAAACGCCGCGGCTTTTCATGCCGACGAACCGGTTCTCCACCATGTCCACCCGGCCCACGCCGTGTTTGCCGCCGAGGGCGTTGAGCGTTTTCATCACCCCGAGCGGATCGAGCTTCGCGCCGTTCACGGCGATGCAGTTGCCTTTTTCGAAATCGAGTTCGAGGTATTCCGCCTCATCCGGGGCATCCTCGGGTGAGACGCTGAGCTTGAACATCCCCTTGTTTTCGGGCGCGCTGGAGTCGAACCACGGATCCTCCAGGATTCCGCTTTCATACGAGAGGTGCAGAAGGTTGCGGTCCATCGAGTAGGGTTTCTTTGCGCTCGCTTCCACATTGATGCCGTGTTCCGCGCAGTAGGCAATCATCTCGGTGCGGCCGGGGAAAGCGGTGCGAAAACGCTCATCCCGCCATGGTGCGATCATTTGCAGCCGCGGGGCCAGAGCGGCAGCGGTCAGTTCGAAACGCACCTGATCGTTGCCCTTGCCGGTCGCGCCATGGGCGATGGCGTCGGCCCCCTCGGCTTTTGCGATCTCAACCATGCGTTTGGCGATCAGCGGTCGGGCGATGCTGGTGCCAAGAAAGTACTGTCCTTCATAAATCGCCCCCGCCTGCAGCATGGGAAAGATAAAGTCGCGGGCGAATTCCTCGCTTAGGTCGTCCACGTAGCACTTGCTCGCACCGGTTTTGAGTGCCTTCTCTTCGAGTCCGTCCAGTTCCTCCTCCTGGCCGATATCGGCGCAGAAGGCGATGACTTCGGCCGAATAGGTGTCTTTCAGCCAGTTGAGAATGACCGAGGTGTCGAGTCCTCCGGAGTATGCGACGACGATTTTCATGGGAAGCGGAGTCTCGCGCAAAGAACGCAAAGGACGCAAAGAAAAAACCTGCACTTCTTGGAGGGAAACGCTTCGTCGTTTCCCACAAAGTCGGCGACGACGAAGGGTCGCCGTCCAGCTTCTTTCAGGACAGAAAGAGTATGGGCAAGTGCAGGTGTATGAGTATGTATTCGGAGGATGCCTGATCTGAATTTGACCCATTGGCTTTTTGCCGTGGTGGCGGCTCTTTGCATCGGGCTGTCCAAAGCGGGCTTCGGCGGCGTGGGTATGGTGGCCATCCTGCTCATGGCCCAGATTCTCCCGGCCCGCGCTTCCACCGGAGTGATTCTGCCCATGCTCATCGTGGCGGATATCTTTGCGGTAAGCGCGTTCCGCAAATTCACCGTGTGGAGCCACCTGGTGCGCATGTTGCCGCCGGCCCTCATCGGCATCGTCTGCGGGTTTCTCCTCATGCCGCGGATTTCCGATCAAAACTTCGGACCCTTGATCGGCTGGATCACCCTGACTTTGCTCGCGCTTATGATCATGCAAAAGCTCACCTGCCGACTCGCCGCTCGTGCAGTTGAGCATCCAGGCATCGCCTGGCCGCTGGGCTGGCTGGCCGGAGTGACCACCATGGTGGCCAATGCCGCCGGACCGGTCATGACCATTTATCTCCTGGCGGCGCGCCTGCCGAAGTATGAATTCGTCGGCACGGCCGCCTGGTTTTTCTTTATCATCAACGTCGCCAAGATTCCCCTCAGTGCTGCGCTGGGCCTGATCAAGCCGTCCTCGCTTGTTTTCAACGCGGCACTCGTGCCGGCGATCATCGGGGGAATCTTTCTCGGGCGCTGGTTGCTGGGGAAAATCAATCAGGGAGTCTTTGAGTGGCTGATGATCGCTTTCTCCCTTCTTGGTTCACTGCGATTGATTCTGGCCTGAGGACCCGGTCTTCCGGTAAAGTGGTTCAATGTCGCAAGCGAGTATCCCGGGCGGTGCGGTGGTTGATCATCCCTTGGTCAAAAGCAAAGTCGCGATCTTGCGGAACAAGGAGACTTCGCGCGAAGTTTTCCGCCGCACCCTGCATGAGTTGACGGCTTTGGTCGCCTTCGAGGCCACCCGCGATTTGCCGCTTGCGGAGGTGGAGATCGAGACGCCTTTGGAAATGTGCCGTGGTCATCGGCTAGCCCGTCCCGTAACAGTTGTTCCCATCCTGCGGGCCGGACTCGGCATGGCGGAGGCGATGCTGGCGGTTCTGCCCCAGGCCCGGATCGGGCATATCGGGATGTATCGGGATGAGAAAACGTTCGAGCCGAAAAGTTACTATTTCAAGGCACCGCCTGATCTCGCCGAAACGGAGGTTTTTCTGGTCGATCCGATGCTGGCGACGGGGAACAGCGCCGCGGACGCGGCAACCGAGTTGAAAGCGTACGGTGCGAAACACCTTCGCTTGATGGCGCTGGTCGGGTGCGTGCAGGGGTTGGAGTTGTTCCACCGCAAACATCCTGATGTTCCTGTTTTTCTCGCGGCGCTCGATCCGGGATTAAACGACAAGGCCTACATCGTCCCCGGCCTCGGTGATGCCGGGGACCGGTATTTCGGAACGTAGGATTCAGGGACGTGAAGGTCCGCGTCCCTCCAAATTTGATTGCGCCGTGATAAGCCGGTCGTAGAGCGGACGGAGTCCTTCGGGAATCACGCGAACACCGCCGGTGACGGTCATGAAATTGGCATCACCGACCCAGCGGGGAACGATGTGAAGATGCAGATGATCTTCCACTCCGGCTCCGGAGGCTTTGCCCAGATTCCAGCCGATGTTGAAACCCTGGGCCTTGACGGTTTCCTTCAATAATCGTTGGGCATGGAGGCAAAGCTTCCAGAGTTCGAGGACTTCGTCTTCGGTGACTTCGGCCATGTCGCAGACTTTGCGATAGGGCACCGACATGAGGTGTCCTGCGGAATACGGATACTTGTTCATGATGAGGAACGCGTATTTGCCGCGGGTGACGACAAGGTGTTCCGCGTCGTCGTTGGCCTGCGCGGCGGCGGTCAGGAAGTCGGGGTCGGAGATTTCCTTGGTTTGAAAATACTCCACCCGCCAGGGAGCCCATAAGGATTCGAGGTGGGCCTTTGGAAACGGTTCACTGCTCATGCGGTTGGCTTGACGGTGTAGGTGCGGACGCTTTCGGATTTTCCCTTGAGGGGAATCTCTCCAGCGGGTTCGAAGGGGAAGCGGTTGCGGGCACTAACGAAGGTGTATTCGCTGACCAGAATGTCCACCTGGCGTTCGCGGGTGGCTTGTTCGAGACGGGAGGCGAGGTTGACGGCGTCGCCGATGGCGGTGAATTCCATGCGTTGCTTCGAGCCGATGTTTCCCACGATGGCTAGGCCGGTGTTTATCCCGATCCCGATGCGGAGTTCGGTCAGGCTGCGGCGGGACTGGTCCTGGGAGGTCGACCATTTCTTTTGGAGGTCGCTCAGGACACCGCGCATGTCGAGGGCAGCCTGAATGGCGTGCTCTTCCTGATAGTCATCGTCGCGCAAGGCACCGAAGAGAGCCATGAGTCCGTCGCCCATGAACTTGTTGAGGTGGCCGTTGTTTTTGAAAACGGCCTCGATCATTTTTTCAAAGTAATCGTTGAGCAGGGAAACGGTTTCCTCCGGACTGAGTTGCTCGGAAAGCGCGGTGAAGCCACGCACATCGGCGAAAAGGATTGTGACCTTTTTTCGCTGACTGAAGAGATCGCCGGATTTTCCGGTGTAAATGACTTCGTTCAGAATATCTTCCGAGACATAGCGGGTGAGAGCGTTCTTCAGGTCCTCGCGCTGCTGGAGTCCGACAGCCATTTTATCGAGAGCGGCGGCCACCTCGCCGAATTCGTCCTTCGAGTTGACGGTCAGGGGCTTGGTGAAATCGCCAGCCGTGATATGATCGACGGCCTGACGGATCGCGACCAGCGGACGGGCCAGCCGGTTTGCGGCAATACTGGCCAGGAGGTAGGCGGCGATGATGGAGATGGCGAGGGCAAAAGCTGCATTCCACAAAAGACCGCGGAGGCGGGCCAGGGCTTCCTTGGCGCTGACGTCCACGCCCAGTGCGCCGACGACGTCGCCCTGCGCGTCCCGGATGGGGGCATTGGCCGTCAGCCAGGTGCCCCATTGATCGGTGATGAGTTCCTCGTCAGCCTGGTAGTCGTTAAAGCGGATTTTGTAATTGGGATTCTGCGTTTTGTACGGATCACCGACATTGGATTTGTCCGGTCCGGTCTCTTCGGCATCCATCACGAAGACGGTGGAGTTGGGATCGGCGGCATAGGGCCGCATGGTGTAAATGTATTTGATGTTGAAGTCCTGGCGGCGGTTGGCGTCGCGGGCTTTGCGGAGTTGCTTCTCCAGAGCATTATAAGTGGGGGTATCCTGGTCGGTCCGCGTCTTGATTTTCTCGTGTTCGACGGGATCGATCATCGCGGCGGCGGTGGCGGCGACGGAAAGGACATTCGTGCGCAGCAGATCGTAGAAGAGCTTGTGCGTCGGCCAATACATGAAAGCCGCGACCAGGAGGCTGCTGAAGACGGCCAGAAGCAGGAACAGCGTAAAAACTCGTGTCCGAAATCGCATGAAAAGAAGCCTGAAAAGAGAATCCATGGATTCCCCGGAAAGGAAATGCCGAAATGAGGGCCCTCTAGATGGCGTTCAGGATGGCCGCGGCGGCGCGGCGGCTGGCACCCTCACCGTCGAGCGAGGCAACGATGGTTTTCATTCGTGCGGTCAAATCGGCGCGGGCCGGGGCGTCATCCAGCAAGCGCAGGGCCTCGGTAGCCAGAGCCTCGGGAGTGGCGTTCTGCTGGATGAATTCGCGAATCACATGCGGCGCGGCCCGCGCCGGAACCCGCGGGTCGGGTGGGGGATTGACCTGGTGATTGTTCAGGATGTTTATGATGCCGAGGGCATCGACATCCACCAGCCGCTTGCCCACCTCGAAGGTCAGCCAGGCGATTTTGTAAACGAGGCAATAGGGCAGTCCAAAAAATGCCGCTTCGAGCGTGGCTGTCCCGGAACACACAATGCCGGCGCTGGCGCGCTGCATGAGATTGTGAGCGTCTCCGCAGCGGATGGTGATGGGAGCACCGGCCGCCATTTGGCGCATCCGGCCGGCTTGCACCTCGCTGGCCGCCGCGGCTTCGAAGCGGACTTCCGGGCGGGAACGCTGAATGAGGGCGGCGGCCTGGACCATGACGGGAAAAATCCGCTTCACCTCGCGCTCCCTGCTGCCGGGGAAAAAGGCCAGCAGGTTATCCTCGCGCGGGCTGGAGATTTTCTCCTTGGCCAGCGCCTCAAGCAGTGGGTGTCCGGCGAAGACCGTGTGCAGTCCGCTCGCCTCATACATCGGTTGCTCGAAGGGAAACACGCAGATCATGAGATCGAGAATCCGGGCCATTTTCGGGATACGTCCGCGGTCCCAGGCCCAGACTTGGGGACTGATGTAATAAAGAATCTTCCCGCCGTATCCGCGGGAACGCAGGGCCTTGGCTAGGCGGAGATTAAAACCGGGATAATCGACCAGCAGGACGGCGTCGGGTTGGATCTTGGCGATGCGGGCCAGCATGCCGTGGAATTTTTTACGAAAGTATCCGTAATGCTTCAGCACGTCCCAGAGACCAAGAACGGCAGCTTGAGCCACCCAGTCGTCAAATGGTTCGGAAGCCAGGGGCTTCATCTTCGGTCCGCCGGCGCCGATAAAGCGGATCCCGGGAGCAAGGTCGCGTAGGCTGGACAAAACCTCGGCGGCCCGGGCATCTCCGCTGGTCTCGCCGGCGACGATCCAGATGGTGGGCGGGGCGGATTTCAGACGGTGGGCTCCGGTTTCTTTCGCGGATCGGCTTCCTCGATGCGGCGGGTGATATCGAGGGCGATGTCGAGGGCATCGGCGGCGGCATAGCCGGAAACCTTGGGCTTGGCCCCTTCGCGGGCGCAATGGAGGAAGGATTCGATTTCGATCTTGAGCGGCTCGCCCTTTTCCACCTCCACCGGTTCGCGGACGATGCGGCGGCCGCTGAAGTCCGTCACAATCGGTCCGTCCGCCGCCAGTCCGGCAATTTTTCCGAGGAAGGAACTTTCCCGCTCATCATCGCGGGCGAGGCGGAGGAGGTAGCCGGACTGGTTTTGATAATCAAGGGAGAGGTAGGCGTTTTCTTGGAAAACACGGATTTTGCGGACCTTGTTCTGGCTGATGCGGCTGGCCGTGACATTGGCCACGGCCCCGTTCTCAAAACGAAAACGGACATTGGCAATGTCCTCGTCCTTGCTCAGAACCGAGATGCCCACGGCATCAATGCTGGCAATGGGTGAGCGGATGATGTGCAGGATGATCTCGATGTCGTGGATCATGAGGTCGAGCACGACCCCGATATCCGTGCTGCGATTGGGGTAGGGGGACAGGCGGGTGACTTCGAGGAAACGCGGATTCTTCAGTTTGTTTTCGAGGGCGGCCAGAACCGGGTTGAAGCGCTCGACGTGTCCGACCTGAAGGACGCAGCTCCGTTGGGCGGCCAATTCGGAGAGGGCCCGCGCATGTTCGGGGGTGTCTGCGATGGGTTTTTCGATGAGCAGGTGTTTGCCGGCGTTGAGCAGAAACGTCCCGACCTCGTAGTGGGTGACCGTGGGGGTGCAAATTGTGGCGGCATCAACCAGACTGGCAAACTCCTCCAATGATTCGGCCGCCCGGGTCTGGTACTTTTTGGCGGCATGGCGGGCGGCGTCCGCGTCCTGATCGTAAACCGCGGCGAGGCGGCAGGATTCGATCTCCGAGTAGATGCGGGCATGATTGATGCCCATGTGGCCGACGCCAACGACTCCGGTGCGCAGGGGAGGATGTGAACCACTAATTTCCACTAATGAGCACTAATGAAAGGTTCGCTGCGAAAGTCAAAAATTTGATCAGTGTCCATTCGTGAAAATGAGTGGTTTCCTTCATTCTGAAATTCCATAGAGGGTGATGCCCGCTTCCTCTGCCGCCTGGCAGACGCGAGGCTTGTCGAGCAGGAGGGTGCGGCCGGCTTCCAGGCCAATAACTTTCACTTTCGCTTCGCGGGCGATGGCGATGGTCTCTTCGCCGATGACCGGAACATCGAAGCGCATGTCCTGCCCGGGTTTGGAAGTTTTCACCATCACGCTGCCATCGCGCCCGAGTGCTCCGCCGCGACGGATGCATTCGTTGGTTCCCTCGAAGGCTTCGACGGCCAGCACCGTGCCATGCTTCACCACCACCGTTTGGCCGATGTCCAAGCGGCTGGTCTCCCGCACGATCTCCCATCCGAACTGAATGTCGTCCAAAGTGCGCGCCTTGGGTTTGGGCCCGGCGATGTGGCCGGCGGCGGCGAGATGGGAATCGAGAAAGGTCGTGGCGCTGAGAAGTTCGAGGCCGGCGTGGTCGAGTTGGCTCGCGATTTCCCCGAAAAGGGTTTCGGCGTTGCGGCGTTTGAGTCTCGCGAGAATGACGAGAGCTTTCAGATCGGGCCGCAGATCGAAAAGATTCTTCGGGGCAATCTGGCCGACCATCATGGCATGACGGGCGCCGGATTTCTTTGCTACCGTCAGCATGCGCCCGAGCTGGCCGACCCGCATCCAGTGGACTTCATCCGCGGCCGCCGCCGTGGCCTCGAGCGTTTCTCCTTCGAAGACGGCCGCAATGATTTTCTTCACCCCGGCAGATCGGGCGGAATCAATGGTCAGGGCGGGATAGTGTCCGCTGCCGGCAATGAGAAAGAGAGAATCCGGCGTGGTCACCATGGCGTGTGTAGGCGGACGGCGGGCCGGTGACAAGTGGCGCGGTTAAAGATCATCAAATCGGTTCACACGGAACAGGCCCTGTTTCTTTGGCGGTGTGGCCGGGGTGGCGGACGGCTGGGCCGCGAGTTTCCCCGGCATGCGCTGTTTGGAATCTTGGGTCGGTGGGTCGCCTTTGCCCTCCAGGTTGAAGGTATTGACCGCGACGAGGGCGCTGCGACCGGACCCGGGAAGTTTCCGCCGCGGGGCGATGAAGGCACCGGGTGAGTAATAGTTCGAGTAGTCCTTACCGAATCCCCGCTGATTGTAGCCGATGTAGATGTTCTTCCGGATCTCGAAATGCAGGTGGGCCGGATACATGCCGTGGGCGGTGCCGATCGTGCCGACCTGCTGTCCGCGGACGACCTGTTGGTTTTCCCGGACGGTGACCTTGTCCAGGTGGGCATAAACCGAATCGACCGTCCTCATTTGTTTGTCCTCCAAAAAGGTGTGGCGGATGATCACGAGGTTGCCCCAGCCCATTCTCATGTCGCGGGCCAGAACGACCAGGCCATTCGCCGTCGAATAGACCGGCTTGCCCAGATCAGTGTTTCCGCCCCCGTCGCCATTCCAATCCTCGCCCATGTGGTAGCCGGGCCGGAACCCGCGTGAGGTGTAGTAGCCGTCGGCGTCCGGCTTGCCCACCGGTTGGTCAAAGCCATCGGCCAGCCGCGTTCGGGCGGTCTGGGACGACGGGGCACCGACCAATCCGGCCACGAGACAGGATAGCATCAGCCAGAAGGCATATTTACGGAGGAACCGCATTCGATCAAACTTAGGGTTTCGGGCCGTGTTTGTGCAACTTTTTCAGCCGCTGACCCCGACCGGAAATGGGACAAAGTTTTGCGCTATCCGTTCAATGGCCGGTCAACTTTTCTGCCGAAACGACCGCGATCCGACGCGGTTCAGCCCACCGCTTGGGGTTGCTGCTGCACGGGCACGACCGGGAGCGGGAAGCGCATGCGCAACTCGCCATCGATCTGGATTTCCACGTGGTAAATGCCGTGTTTCTGAAACTGGACGCCGCCAAAGACATGGACATTGGTGGCATGCGAATTCAACTCGGGCAGCACGAACTTCACTTCGCTGTGGGCAATGGGCTGATCGTCATCGCAGCCCAAAATCAACGATCGTTGGACAAATTCGCCCGTGCCGCCGCACCATCGGGTCCACAGGCAGAGTTTGAAAAACCCGATTGGAAGGACCGGGGCGGGGATGACGCCGATCACGCCAATGATCGTCTGCTGGCCGCTGGCCTCGGCCCGGACGTCCTCGCAGAGCACACTGCCTTGCAGGTCGGGGAGAATCGGGTTCATGGTTTGGGCCAGAGCAGCCAGAGGAGCAGTGCTCCGAACACGATGCGATAGATTCCGAAACCCACAAAGGTGTGCGTCTGGACAAACCGCAAGAGCCACTTCACGGCGATGAAGGACACGATAGCGGCCACGACCGCCCCGAGGGCCAGGAGGCCCCAGTCTTCCGTGGTGCCCTCCTTAAGACCTTTGACAATCTTGAATCCACCCGCCGCCAGCAGAGTAGGGATGCCGACCAGAAAGGAAAACTCCGTGGCCATCACGCGGGTCACCCCGAAAAGCATGGCCAGAATGATGGTCGAACCGGACCGCGAAGCGCCCGGAAAAACCGCGGCCAGTAGTTGCGCCAGGGCGACAATGAGCACAACGGTCCAGGAAATGTTATCCGTCAGGCGTCGGCCTTTGATCATCGCCTCCACCACGATGAAAATGATGCCGCCAACAATGAGGGCCGTGGCGACGGGTTGGACGGTTTCCGGCAACTCGAAATTCAGTTTATCCAGGACGAGACCGCCGACCGCCGTAATGAAGAAGGCGACGAGGATCTTGAGATTCAAGTCGAGGCTGGCCGGTTCGCGCCAGCGCAGCAGCATGGCAATGCGGTGGCGGAAAAGCGGCAGCACGGCTAACACCGCGCCGACCTGAATCACCACATTGAAAAGATCCGATTGGGGCCGCTTCAGCCAGTGTTCGGCAATGAGCAAATGACCCGTCGAGGAGACGGGGATGAATTCAGTCAATCCCTCGACGAAACCGAGGATGATGACAACAAGCCAGTGCGGCAGAGCGTCCAGAGGCGGAAATCAGATCGCGCTTTCGCCGGTTTCCTCGGTGCGGATACGGATGGCGTTGTCGATCGGCAGAACAAAAATTTTCCCGTCACCGATTTTTCCGGTCTTGGCGGCATCCGAGATGGCTTTCACGGCCTTGTCCACGACTGAGTCGGAGACAACGATTTCAAATTTGACCTTGGGCAAAAAGTCCACGGTGTATTCGCTGCCGCGGTAGATTTCGGTGTGACCCTTCTGGCGCCCGAAGCCTTTGACTTCGCTGACCGTCATGCCTTCGATCCCGACCTCAGCCAGGGCTTCTTTGACATCTTCCATTTTGAAGGGTTTAATAATTGCCTCAATCTTCTTCATAACTGAGCGTGTTTAGGCAGCATTCACGGGCTTGGCAAGCCGGATACGCAGGAGAGATCGAGTTTTTTCCCGATTGTAGCACGCGCGCCGGTCCGGACCGGAAAAAGTTCTCCCGCTGTTCCGGAGATTTCTGGTAGGTTCTCCGTTTCGCAGAAAGCGGGGGTATAGCTCAACGGTTAGAGCAGGCGGCTCATAACTGCTTGGTTCACGGTTCGAATCCGTGTGCCCCCATTTTCAGGATCGGGAAAAATGACGGAACCCGTGAGGTTTTTCTTGTCACCTATGGCCCATCGCTCATCACTTCTGCTGATGAAGTTCTCTCTCCGGTTTGTCGCGCGGATTGCGTTTTTGCTTTTCGTGCTGGCGCTGCTGGCCATCGGTGTGGTGCTGGCGTGGTTCACCTCGTGGCGCTCGGACAAACTGGCCGCGCTCGATGCGGCCAGCGAGGTGGCCAAGACAAAGGCGGGGCCCGTCGAATTCGTCGCACGGGGCGAAGGCCCGGCGGTTCTCGTCTTTCATGGGGTCGCGGGTGGATATGATCAGGCGATGCTGTTAGGGTCCGGCCTGCGCGAAGCGGGGTTTCAGACTCTTGCGCCTTCGCGACCGGGATATTTGCGCACGCCTTTGGCCTCCGGCCTCCTGCCCGAGCAGCAGGCTGATGCCATGGCCGCCTTGCTCGAAACCCTGGGTGTGCCAAGCGTCGCCCTGCTGGCCAGTTCCGGTGGGGCACCGGTCGCCATTCAATTTGCCGCGCGGCACCCCGATCGCGTCTGGGCAATGGTTCTTCTGTCCCCGGTGACCAAGCGCTTTGATCCGTTCGAGAAAGGGCGCGGGTCCGAGTTCGGCCGGATCGTGTTGAATCGCCTCACCGGCGACATCGGATCCTGGCTGGCGGTTGAAATGGCGGAAAGGGATCCCCTGAAGTTACTCTCATGGACTCTTGAGACCGTGAACACCGACAGCACCACGGAAAGCAGCGCGATCATCGGTTCCGTTCTTGGCGATCCCGGTCAGCTCGAGTGGTTCCGCAGTTTCGTCGGAACCTTCGCGCCGCTGAGCCCGCGGGAATCCGGCGCGCGCAATGACCTGATCCAGATTCGTGCGCTGCCGGAGCTTCCGCTTGCGCGCATTGCGGTTCCAACCCTTCTCGTGCAGGGCACGGCGGACGCGTGTGTGCCCCTGGCTGAGGTGCAGGCTGCCGCCGGGAAGATTCCGAACGCCACGCTCTTTCCAGTCGAAGGGGCGGGTCATCTGGTCCAACTCGGTCCGAAGGCGGACGAAGTGCAAAAGAAGATCACGGCGTTTCTGAATCAATACTCGGGAGGACAATCCCAGCCATGACAAGGCGGGAGCGGGGAGTGAGGAGCGGGGAGAACGGATTCTTCCTCGCGGCTCCGTGCTCACGGCACCATGCTGCTTAGGCCATGGATTTTTTCGAACGCCAAACCCACGCCCAAACCCGCACCCGCTGGCTGATTGTCTATTTTGCCCTGGCCGTGCTCGGTATAATGGCCTCGCTGCAGATCGTATTTACGCTCATTCTGGGGCGGCCGTTGGGCGATTTGGAAGTGATGGGCTGGGTGGTGGGGGGAGTCGCCCTGACCGTGACGATGGGCAGCCTGATTAAAACCGTCCAACTCTCGCAAGGTGGCCGCGTTGTCGCGGCGATGCTCGGAGGCGAACCGGTGGCGGGAAACACGACCAATCTCAATGAACGCAAGTTGCTCAACATCGTCGAAGAGATGGCGCTGGCTTCGGGGGTTCCGGCTCCGGAGGTGTATGTGCTGCCGGATATGTCCATCAATGCCTTCGCCGCGGGACACGGTCCCGGTGACACGGCCATCGGAGTCACCCGGGGCTGCATCGAGCAGCTCTCCCGCGATGAGTTGCAGGGTGTGATCGCGCACGAGTTCAGCCACATCCTCCATGGCGACATGAAGCTGAACATCCGGCTGATGGGTTTGCTCAACGGCATTCTTTGCCTCGCGATAATCGGGGGATTCTTTTTGCGCATGAACATGTTTTCGTCTTCGAGTTCGCGCGATGACCGCAAGGGCGGCGGTCTGGTCTTCGCCTTGATGGCAGGCGGTATTGCGCTCTATCTCATTGGCTGGATCGGCGTTTTCTTCGGCAATTTGATCAAGGCGGCGGTGAGTCGTCAGCGGGAGTTTCTGGCCGACGCCTCGGCCGTGCAGTTCACCCGTAATCCTGCGGGCATTGCGGGAGCCCTGTGGAAAATCGGGAAGTTTGCCTCACGGCTGGAAAGCCCCCGCGCCTCCGAAGCGAGTCATCTGTTTTTCGGAAACGGATTGGGTGATCCGTTGGTTTCCTTGTTCGCCACGCACCCTCCGCTTGAGGAACGCATCAAGGCCATTGATGCGAACTTTGACGGCTCGCAGATCAAGGACGTTGCGCCTCCGCCTCTGCCCGCGGAGAAGGCTCCGGTCGCGGGCGGAGTGATGCTTCCTCAAGGTCTCGGTCGGGCCCAGGCCTTGCTGGCCGCGCTGCCTGGTTTCGCCGGGGCCAGCGTGCGTGATCTGCATGGTGGCTGCGCCTTCATTTACGCCATCCTGCTCGACGAGCGGGAGGAGTTCCGCCGGGTGCAGTTGGATGGTCTGAAGGTCGACCCCGCCTTGCGGGCGGAGATGCTGGCGCTGTTTGACCGAAGGGCGGAAATTTCCGTGGAACAGCGTCTGCCCCTTGTTGATCTGGCCATGCCGACTCTGCGGCATCTCTCTCCTGATCAGTACGCCGCCTTCCGCGAAAACGTCCGCCATCTGGTCGAGAGCGACAAACAAATCAACCTCTTCGAGTACGCGCTGCAGAAGGCCCTCATCCGTCATCTCGATTTGTATTTCACCCATTCGACCGGTCCGGCGGTGAAGTATCGCTCGATCGTTCCGCTTCTGCCCGATGTCGCGGCCTTGCTGACTGGTTTGTCCGTGATCGGACACCCGGCCGTGCCCGACCGGGATGCGGCATTTGCCGCCGGGGTGAGGGAATTGCTCGTCAATACGTCGTCCCACGAATTGCAACGCGGCGAGTTTTGTAATCTGGCGGCGATTGACGCCGGGCTCGATCGCATCGCGCAGGCCGCGCCGGATGTGAAGAAGACGATCCTCAAGGCCTGCCGCGAAACCGTGGCGAGCGATGGGGTGGTGGACCTGAAAGAGTACGAACTTCTCCGCGCCATCGCCGACTCGCTGGACTGTCCGCTGCCGCCATTGCCGCCCGTCACGGCATGAATTGGATTGCGCCCGGACTCGTGGCGGAGCTGGATGCCGGCGGAACCACCGCTCATCGCATTTGTTCAGCGGAAGAGGCCTGGATCGAACGCTTCGGCGGAACGGCGGTGATCTCAATCAAGCAACGGGATGCGGCGGACCGGCTCCTGGGCGAACTCGATCGCTGGCTGGAGCGTGCGGAAGTGTCCGTTCCCCGGATCTACCTGCGGCACCTCGTTCGTCAGCCCCGCGAAAATGATCAGCCGATTCTGCTGCGCGGCGATGCCGCGGCGTCGTCGCGGGAAACCGTGCGCGAAAGCGGGCTTCTTTACGAAGTGGATTTTGCCACGGGGTACTCGGTGGGATTGTTTTGCGACCAGCGGGCCAACCGCCTCCATCTGCGCTCGCTCGCACCCAAGCGGCTGCTGAACACGTTCTCCTACACGTGCGCGTTTTCCGTGGCGGCTGCCATCGAGGGCGCGGAAACGCTCAGTATTGATCTTTCCAAATTCTCCCTCACCCGCGGCCGCCGCAACTTCGAGCTCAACGGCCTCGATGCGGGAACGCATCGTTTCCTGGCGGACGACGTTCTCGCGGTGCTGCCCCGTCTGGCCGGTCGGGGGGAGAAGTTCGATGCGATTATTCTCGATCCGCCCACCTTCGGCCGGAGCAGTCCGCGCAAGGCCTTTCGTGCGGCCCGTGACTACGAAGATCTGATTGTGCAGGCAGTCGCTTGCGCATCGCCCGGTGCCTCCATCCTGCTTTCAACCAACTGCTCGGCCCTAAGCGCCGAGAAGCTTCGCTCCATGGGATCGCGCGTGGCCCGGGGCAAGGCGACGTTCCATCGTGAACCGCCTCAACCGGACTTTCCCATCGGCCACGGCTCGGCCACGGTTTGGATGCGGTTGAAAGGCTGAATTATAGCCACGGCAGCCCGTTGCCGTGAATCGTCAGATCAATTCGTTGATGATATTCTCAATCAACTCCTGGCGTCCGCTGCCGTGTTGAACAGGGTCGGGCTGGCTGAGGGCGTGCTTCTCGAGCGAGGCGAGAGTTTCCTTGCCGTTCTCGATGGATTTGCCAAGGCCGCTGTCCCACGAGGAGTACCGGGTTTTCACAATGTCGCCGAGACGTCCGTCGGCGCGGATCGCGGCGGCGGCTTTCAACCCTCGCGCAAAGGCATCCATCCCGCCGATATGGGCATAGAAAAGATCCACCGGCTCGAAGCTCTCGCGCCGCACCTTGGCGTCGAAGTTGAGTCCACCGGTGGTGAATCCGCCCATCTTCAAAACGGTGAGCATGACCGACGTGGTCAGATAAAGATTGGTGGGAAACTGGTCGGTGTCCCATCCAATCAGTTCGTCTCCGGCGTTGGCATCCACCGAACCCAGCGCACCGGCGGCGGCGGCGACTTCGCACTCATGGTGCATGGTGTGGCCGGCTAGGGTGGCGTGATTGGTTTCGAGGTTGAGCTTGAGATGATCGATCAGGCCATATTCGCGCAGGAAGTTCAGACAGGCCGCGGAATCGGAATCGTATTGGTGCTTGGTCGGCTCCTTCGGTTTGGGTTCGATGTAGAACTGCCCTTTAAATCCGATCTGCTTTTTGTAATCGACCGCAAGGTGGAGGAACCGCGCCAGGTGATCGAGTTCGCGCTTGATGTCGGTATTCCAAAGGGTCGAGTAGCCTTCGCGTCCGCCCCAGAAGGTGTAGCCTTCGCCGCCCAGTTCGTGGGTGACTTCCATTGCTTTTTTCACTTGGGCGGCCGCGTAAGCAAAGACATCCGCATTCGGACTGGTGGCCGCGCCGTGGAGAAAACGCGGGTTGGCGAAGAGACACGCGGTGCCCCACAAGAGTTTGATTCCGGTGCGCTGTTGTTCCTCCTTGAGCACCTTGGCCACGGCGTCGAGGTTGCGGTTGCTCTCGGCCAGGGTCGCGCCTTCCG
>JBMOHI010000011.1:0-16535 GCA_049317925.1 Terrimicrobiaceae bacterium | reverse complement strand
CAGCCGTTGTTTTCACCCTGCGCGGCATCATTGGGAAATGCGCGGGAAAATCAACTGAGTTATTGGAGAAAATGGAGGGAATCCCTCCTCGATCAAAACTCGGTCAGATTTTTCTGGGATTTGCCCAGAACCTTTTTCAACTCCTCGCGCAGCGCGAGGGTCTGTTCCTCTTTTTTGATGAGGATGGCCATGCGGTCAGGGGACTCGTCTTCCATACGCTGGATTTCCTCGAGCAACATTTCGGCGGTGTTGATCACGCTCTTGAGTTGCTTGATAGAATCCTTGTCGGTGCGGCTTTCGTCCACGATCTGCCGGAAGAAATCCACCTGGCGCTGCAGCCAGGAGATGGCTTCGTCAACCGAAGCCTGTCCACCCACGAGGCGACCGGTGGGGGTGAAGGCGGGCGGGGTCGGTTCGCCGGGGCGGACCGGAAGAACGCTGGAGGGGCTTTCGGATACCCCGTTCGACTGCGTGCGGTTGGTGATGACGGTTGGGGTGATGAAGATGATCAGGTTTCGCTTTCTCTGCTGACGTTGCCTGCTTTTGAAAAGTTCGCCCACACCGGGGATATCCTTGAGGAACGGGACGCCGTTCTTATCCCTTTGATCGTAAGCTTCCTCAATGCCGCCGACGGCCAGGGTGTAACCGGAGTCGACCTGAAGCGCGGCGTTGTAAACGCGGGACGAGGCGATCGGGTAGGAATTCCCCTCGATGGGGAAAAAGCCGATGATGGAGGAGACGGTGATGGCCACATTGAGCACGACCGAATTGTCCGGCATCGTCTTGGGCAGGACGTTAATGATTGTGCCAATGGGCAGGTAGCTGACGCTGGCTGTGGTCGTGCCGCCCACGCCCGGCGTGACCGACGATGTGGCGGCCAGCACGGGCTGATTGACCACGCTGCGAATGACCACTTCGCGGTTGTTGATGGTTAGCACGCGTGGATACTGGACGGTCGAGGTGTCCTTGTCGCTGAGGAAGGCCTGCAGCGAAACGCTGACCGCATCAGGGGTTAGGACGGCTGAATAACCGCCATTGAAGCCGGTGGTTTTGTTGCTGTTCCTAGCGTAGCTGTCGTTGGCGGTGCGGGTGTCCGTGGTGGTCGTGACGCCCCCGGCGGTAATCTGTTGGTTGAGTTGGTTGACGCTGTTGAGCGTGTCGGTGATCACCCCGGAGTTCAGATTGCCATCGACACCGGCAGTCCCTTGGGCGGTGACGGCGTAGCCGCCTTCCAGCGTTCCGGCCCAGTTGATGCCAAGTTCCTTTTTCGGATCCTTGGTGGTTTCAAAGAACTTCACCTCAACGCCGATCAGCGCCTGGGGGCGGTCAGCCGAGCTGAGGAAACCCTCGACCCATTGGTGTTGCTGCCTGGTGGCGATGACATAGATGGTGTTCGAGTCGCCATTATAGATCACTTGGGCGCCGCCGTCGCCCTTGGCGGTGTCGCCTCCGATGAACTGGCTGCCCGCCGGGTTGAGGGCCTGGGGAGTTTGGAGTTGCCCGAAGCTCTCCACGCTGGCCTCGTTGGCCATCTGGGCGGTGGTGCCGCTGGTGGGGATGCCGAGCAACGACTTGATCTGCTCAATGATTTCCGGCGTCTTGACCTTGAAGACTTCGCTCGCTCCCTGGATATTGATGTTCAGATCGGGAATCCCCGACGCTGTGCTTGGGGTGGAGGTGGAGGTGGTCGCGCCGGACTGGGCGGAATCGCCCCCCTTGTAGGTGACGTGCTGTTGGGAATTGTACTTCAACTTGTAGATGCGTCCGATGAGTTCTTTTTCGTTGATGGGGCGCATGAACCAGATTCCGTTCTCGAAAAAAAGCTGAATGCCATTGGCGCGGGCGATGGTCTCAAGCGCGCGAAACGGACTGGCCCGCAGGGTGAAGGTCACGAGGGTGTTTTCCGCAGCAGAGGATTCTTGCAGCGCGACGAACGGGATACCGGCATCGTCCGCCATGAAACGCAGGGCGTCGCGCAGTGAGGCCCGGTCGAAGTTGTAGAGCTTGGCCGGGGCGTTGCGCAGTTTTTCCGCGAGGGCATTGCCCGAGCCGTAGTCGGAAAACACTTCGAAGGGCGGAGCCGCAGCCACCGGAATCTGCACGGTGGTGCTCTGCGGAATCTGAGCGAGTTGCTGGGCCTGAACCGGAGTCAACAGCAGGGCAAAAACCAGCAGGCAGACAAAGGTTTTCGGTAGCACGTTGCTTGAACCATGGATTTCAAACCGGCAAAAAATGCCGCGCATTCCGGCTCGAAAAAATCGAGGCAGGAACTTGCGCCGCGCCTTCCGGGGCGGGGGATTCAGATCACAGTTCATGGTTAGGCAGGTGCCGTTCGGACGGCGAGGACTGTGAATAAGTATAAAAAGTTTTTCCAAAACGCCAGTCAAAAATCAACCCAATATTCACAAATGACGCCACCTGTTGCATAAATTTCAATCATTCAAGTGACTGATGTCTAAAATTTTACTTCGCTTTTTTTTGTTTTTGCTTATTGTTGTTGCGTGAAGGCAAAGCATGAGTTTGGACGAGGTCGGGGCTTCACATTAGTCGAAATCCTTGTGGGCATCGGTGTGATTTCCGTCCTGTCGTCCGTTGGTTATTTTGCCGTGACAAACATTCAGGAGGGAGCGAGGGAAAACAAACTTGAGTCGGATGTGGCCTCGATGAATTCCGCCGTGCGGTCGTATCTGGCCAATGGAGGCACGCTGCCAGCGGAGGGTGCAGTCGATGATGTGCTGGCCAAGCTCAAGACCCGGGCCAACACCGCCACGGCGGCGAAGTCCATGGGACTGACCGGCAGCTTCATCGATGCACGGATCGAACCGGAGTGGCAGACGGTTGACGAGGGCGGCAGTTCGCAGCTGCGTGCGGTTTGGGATGTGGCGCAAGGCCGCTTTATCCTTTCCCGCGAGGGTGTGGCCGGGATTAAGGGCTTCCGTCTGAACAATTCCTTGGCCGCGGCGGAGCCGGTTCGTGAAGAGCGGGTGCTGAATCTGGAGGCGTCCGATGTGAAAGCAGGGGCACCTGTTTGGGTCTGGGAATACGCGGACAATCGGGACACCACTCCCGCGCTGGGCGCGGCACCGGCGACGTCGGCTGGAGCTGCCTACAATGTGGCGTCATCGCATGAGACCGTGCAGCTAAGTCCTCCGCTTTTCAGCGTTTCCGGGGGAACCCGCAGTCTCGCTCAACTCGCGAGCCTGCAGAATATCACCAGCAGTGGGGCATTCCCCGTTATCATCACCAACCCGAACGGCGGAGACGTCTCCCACCTTGTTCCGGGAGGAGTGGTTGTGATCACTCCAGGCGCTGGAGGAACCACGGTGACCGCCCAAGCCATATCCGATGACCCCGATGAGTGGTCGGACAGTCCGATTGTGAGTAACACCTACGGTGTGACAGCCCTCGATCTCGCAGTGAGTCTTGTCGCCTCGAGTCAGAGCATAACGCCTTTTCAAGTGGGGATACCCCCGGCGAGTGGTGCGGCGGGCAGCCTTTCGGTCACGGCCACGATTACGAATTGGGCCGCGATTCCCTCGATCTTCCGCACGCCGGCCAATTTTCAGCTCGTCATGGCGGACAGTTCCCAGACGCTGACGAGTCTTACCGGATCAGCGGTTCAGCAGAGTTCCCAAACCCTTAGCACCAGTAGTCCTTGGACTTTTGCCTCCGGATTTCCTTCGATCACGATCAATGCGATGGCGAAGTCGTTGAATTCGGTGCTTTTCAACGCCTCGCCGGTGGCCACGGTGACGCTGGTCTCGACCAAGCCGACCATGGCCCTGACCTTCGCGCCTGTTTCGGGTTCCGTTCTGAATGCTTCGGAAACTATCACGATTACCCCGAGTGATTTGACCCAATATCCTGCCGGCTACACCATCAAATACACCACCGACGGGAGCACGCCCAGCGCGAGCAACGGGACGACCTACGCGGCAGCCATCACTCCGCCTGCCGTGGGTCTTCTCAATCTCAAAGCCGTTGCGTTGCCTCCCAGCGCCTACACCAATTGGTTCAACTCGCCAGTTTACACCGCGACGTATACGGTGCAATCGCCCGGATCGGCGACACCGGTGGGAGCGCTGCTGGCCTTTGCGGAGCTGCAAAACAGTGTCCAGTTCAAGGGCAATGTGATCCTCGCCACTGCGGCCACCCAAAGCAACGTCACCTTTTTCGGAACCTCCGTCATCAAGGGCAATCTCTACGTGCCCGGTACTCCGGACGTGTACAAAGACCATGTGGCCTCGTCCCAATACGACAACCAAAAATGGTCCGCTGCCGTGGACAATAATTTTTCCAACTACATATTGGGACGGCAATTTGATTTCAACGGAGTGGAGACCGTTCCGGCGACGGAGCCAGCCAGCCCGCGGGTGGTCGATTTGAACGGCACCACCACCCCTTCCAACTACCACATCCTTATCCAGGATTCGGCCAAGATCCAAGGCAAGATCTACCGTCGCAGTACCCCGCCAGCCCTTCCGGCCGTTTCCGCTCCACCTGCCAAAAATAACACCAATACTTTTCGCTATAGCAGCTCTTGGGATGTCGATCCTAACAACCCGAATCGTCTGCCGTCTTTGACCGTCAACCCTGCCACAAGGGCCAACGTGGATATCACCGCGTCCAACGTTTCGGTGAAACTGTTGCCGGGTAATTATGGAAACGTCACCGTCTCCAACAATTCCAAGATCGTTCTCGGCGATGCGGCAAATCCGAACACGGTGCAAAACTACACCTTTGAACGGCTGAATCTGAATGGCGGTGCGGATCTCGAAATTGTCGGAAAGGTGTCGATCACCGTGAACTTCTCCGTGGGAAACTCCACCGTGCGTGTTGACAACAGCGGAGTTTTCGGCAACAGCCTGCATCCGGAATGGCTGCAATTGAACATCTACTCCACGGCTGCCGCCTCCCAGTTTCAACAGCAATTCTTGCTGGCGGCGGGCAGCCAGTTCTACGGTCAGATTGTCGCGCCCAAGGGACTGGTGACTCTGCAGGAAAACAGCACCTTCACCGGTTCGGTTTCGGCCTACAAGCTGCAGATGACCGGGGCAGCCGGGGCCAATGGCAGCATCAATTTCACCCTGCCCCCCGTCACGCAATAAAGCTCCACAGCCTTTCTCTTCCGGTCCTAGACTTCTCCACCACCCTTCATGCGCCTGCTTGACCTTCCCGCCGACTCACCCGTCGCTCTCCGTATTCACGAACTGGCCATCAATGAAGGCGTGAGCGATTTCTACCTGACCCCCGGGGATTTCCTCTCCTACAAATTCAACGGCGAGCAGATTTTTGATCCCATGATATTCCAGATGGCCGTGCCGGAGCGGCTCGAGCCGGGCTGCGACGACAGTGCCATGGATCTACTGGGTCACCGCTTCCGCGTGAGCCAGATGGTCACGCAGGGACGACTACGCTGGGTCATGCGTTTGCTGCCGGACGTCATTCCCGAACCGCATCAAATCAAGGTTCCGCCGCCGGCTTTGAAGGCGATCTTGGAAGCCCGTTACGGGCTTTTCCTGGTATGCGGTGCAACCGGCAGCGGCAAATCGACTACCATCGCCTCGATGGTGCTGCACCGGGCCAAGCGGCGGCGCGAGCATGTGATTTCTTTCGAGGACCCGATTGAGTTCGTTTATCCGGACGGCTTGCCTTCGCTCATTTCCCAGCGGGAGATGGGCACGGACGAAGTGGATTTTGCTAAAGCCCTGCGCTCGGCCCTGCGCCAGGCTCCGGATGTGATTATCGTGGGAGAGATTCGTGACGGCGAGACGGCCGAGATCGCCTTGCAGGCGGCCGAGACGGGCCATGCGGTGGTGGCGACGCTGCACACGTCTTCCGCCTCGCAGACCATTCAGCGCTTTCTCAAATTGATTCCTTCCGACCGGTTGGAGAGCGCACAGGAAACCCTGGCCGACACGCTGCGCCTGGTTCTCTGCCAGCGTCTGCTGCTCGATCAGGAGAAAAGCAAACGCTTTCCCATTCACGAAGTCCTGCTACAATACGATGGAGTGGTCAACATCATCAGGCGTGGGGATTTCAAGAAAATCGACCAGGAGTTAGAGACAGGATGGAAACGCGGCATGTATAATTTTTACAAAAGCGTCGAGTTGCGTGAGGCCGAAGGCTTCAAGTCGGCCACAGGTGCCCATTTCGCCGGCAATTCCTGGGAGGAAATCGAGGACTATCTTGATCGGCAACCGGAGATCAACCGATGACTTTCCGTGACATTCTCGCCATTCTTAGTTTTGCGGCTTTCCGACCCGAGCCGGACGACCCCACTGCCGGCTGGCGTCGGCGGTTTCCGAATCATCGCACGGCCTTGCTGAGCATCGGACGGTCCACTCTGGCCTGGCGGGGCATCCAGAAGAACGGCCGACCGGCGGATGGGGATTTGCTGCGTGGCGACCCCAAAGAGCTCCTGAGCCAGGTCGCCCTGAGTGTGAAGGACGCGGCGGACGACGGTTGGTGCGCCGTTTCGCTCAACACGCGCTATGTCATCAGTTTGGAGACCAATCTTTCTCGACGTCCGGGTAGCGAGGAAGTGATTAAATCGAATCCACGGAGCGTGCTCGGAGCGAGATACGAACGAGGCAAGCGTTACGCCGTCACCCACAGCCCCGAGACCAACTCCAGCATTCTTGTGGCCTGCGACGAGGAACATATCCGCAAAACCGAAGCCATGTTTAAGGAGGCGGGGTTGCAAGTCGGCCGGATCTGTTGCGGCGCATACCTTCTTCTCCGACATGCCCTCGCCCTGACCAACACGACCAAGGGCGGAGACAAGCCGACCAGCTTTCTCTATGTCGTTTGTTGCCAGGGTTCCGTTTGCGCCATGGTGCAGGATCAGGACCGCTGGATGGAACTCCGCTCCCGCACGGACGTTTATGAGCAAACGGTGGATCCCGCTCTGGAACTCCTGGCACCCTTCAAGTTGCGTATTCCCGCGGCGGCCGAGGTCGTCCTGGTTTGCGACGACCCGATGCCCGAGTTGACCGAGGGCCTCGAGCGGATTTTCTCCGGACACAAGGTCACTGATCACTCCCAGCAAGACCTGTTGTGGACACTTATTGCCCAAAATTAGATGCTGATATTTGCCAAATCGATCGACGACTTTAAGACCGACCGGAAGGGAATCAGTCCGCCCCTGCCGATCTATCTTCGCATTGTGCCATTGGTCTTTTATATGACCATCGGGGCCTCCATCCTTCTTAACGGACTGTTTTTCGTCCGGTATAGTCAGGCGGGCAGGAACAAGGAAGTCGCCACACTGCGGGAGAAGAATCTGCAAGCTGATCTGTCGGCCGCCAAGTCCCAGCGTAAGGATCTCGAAAACGAGACAAAGCGGGCTTCCGACATTCAGACCTGGCTGGATGCTTCGCGCCCTCTGCAACCTCTGATTGTCGCGATTGCCCGCAGTATCGAAATGGACTCCTCGATCGTGGAACTCCGGTTGGATCGTGATAGTGACAACCCGGCCCAAATCCGGATCTCCATGCGGCTCGGCAGCGATACCACCCGCCAGCTGGATCTCACCCTGGCTAAAATTGCCGATTTGCGTTTCCGGACCTTTTCTCCCCAGCAGAGCCTGGCCAAGGGCGAGATTGATTATAAAGCCACCTTGATCTGGTTGGATGCCGCCCCTGAGCAAGTTGAACCCTCGTCCAGCGGACCATGAACAAGAAACATCTGGCCTGTATCGTCGTCTTCATCGTCATCATTCTGATGGTGCAGGCTTCCCTCTCCATGAATCGGCGCATGCTCAAGATGCAGTCTGACGCCGCGAAGGCTGAACAGACTGCGAACATGACATCTTCCCAACTCGCCTTGGAACGCCGGCAGTTGGACGAGCTCCGCAAAACGTCTAAGCCATTGATCGATTATCTGAATCTCTGGCAGCCCTATTTCGCCGCCGTCGATTCGCCCCAGAACGCGGAGCTGAAAATCTCCCTTAAAATCAAGGAAGACAGTCTCGTCACCCTTTCGCAGAGATACGAAGTGGTTCCCCAGAAGAACAACCGTTCCCTGCCTTACTTGATGCGTGCGCAAGTCACTTTTGAGGACAACTACACCCGCGTGCTCAATTGGATCGGGCGACTTGAGCGGGAGTTGCCCACCATGCGGATTAGCAGCGTCCGCGTGGCCAAAGGAACAGGGCTGAACGATCTGAAGGTGGATATGACGCTGGAGCAACCCATTCTAAGCACGCAATGAAACTTGCTGGAATTTTCTTTGGTTTGGCTTTGCTTGTTTCACCCATGGCTGCCGCGCGTGCGAGCATCGGTCTGCTGCCGGAAGATAAAACCCCGGTCGTTGTCGCCGAGGATGAGCGCAATCCCTTCGGCAAACGTGCGGTCAAGGCTCCGTCGGTTGTGCAGGAGGAAAGAGAAAGCGAGGAGACGAAGATCCGAGCCTTGATTAGTAAGTTGCCACTTGGTGGGATGACGCGCGGTTACGGTGTCGTCAAAGTGCTGATCGGCCCATACACGGTTGCGGAAGGGGCCATTCTGCCGGATATGATTCCGGGGCAAACCGAGCGGGTGAAGGTTTTGTCCGTCTCCGCGGACAAGGTTGAATTAGGATTTTTGGACAAGGATGGCACCGCGGACACGCGCAAGATAAACCTTGCTATCGATTTCAGACCCGCCGTGCGTTTTAAACTGGGAGCCAGCTCGGCGGGTGAAACGAAAGAAGGCGGGGCGTCAGGGCTGGATGGCGTAACCAAAAAAAATGACCCCGGAACTTCCAAGTGATGAGACCCGTCGGCTGAGTCGCGGATTCACGTTTGTTGAGTTGCTTATGGCGCTGGCCATCGCGGCAGGTGTCATTGCCACCGCGGTTGTGGCCTATCAGGCCGCCACCCAGGTTTCCAGCCGCTCCCGAAGTTACGGGACCGTGCGGCTGTCCGACGGGGTGCTTTTCGACTTTTACGGTCTGAGCGGCTTCTATGTGGATACCTATTTCGCTCCAAGCTACGGCCGGGTGGCTCAGGCGGAGATCCTGCGCGACGCCTTCTACGAAGATCTCAGCCATGCGAGCGCCGTGTATTGCCTGGGACGGACTCTTCAAACAGAGACCGCCCAACGGCCTTCGGTGATTCCGATTAATTTCAATTACGATGCCCGTCGTCTGGACACGCCCGAGACGTTCCGGCTCTTTTTGGAGGAGTCCGTTCCCGCCACCGCGGGATATTTTTCCGCCTACCGCGGGGCCTCTGCCTCGCCGAATCTGTCCATCTACATCCTGATGCCGTCGGACTCCTCCTCCGAACTGTGGGTGCGTGCGATTTACGAGGTGGATTTTGTTCCCGCCGCATCACCGGACGGCACCTATGCGTCGGTGCGGCGATATCAGGGGACGGCCTGTACCGACTATTACGACATCTTCTTTCCCGCCTCCACCGGCAGCGTGGCCTTTGCGCCGCTGGTGGCTCATTTTGAGCGGTCGGCCCGCCTCGCCACGCCGGAGGGCGGGTCCGATCTTCTGAAAGTCGCGGCAAATCGTCCCTTCTATTTTGTCTGGTGGCCGGACCCTGCCGCGCCCGAACTCCAGGCCCGTTCGGTGGAGGCCTTTCCTGCGGATGACCCAAGGTCAGCCTACGCGGCTATGGCGGGCCGGACGTCATTCTTTCTCACGGTTCCGATGTTTCCCCCCTTATGAAGACAACGGGAAAAGCCGTGGTAGCGGGCAGCCGTTTGTGCGGGTGCTCATACCAACACTCCCGATCAGGTTCCGCCGTCATCTATGCGCTGATCGTAATTGCCGTAGGGGCGGTGGTTCTGGCGGGGTGGATTCAGGTGATGTCTGCAAGGGTTCTTTACACCGAGCAAATGAGTCTTTCCCTCAAGCGCAGAATCGCGCTGGAAAACAGCCGTCTGCTGGCTAGCCAGTATCTCCTCCAAAGCGTCCTGCCCGGGACGTATTCAGGAACAAGCAGCGTGACCCTTGCGGATAACTGGGCCGGGTTCCGCCTGACCGGGACGAATACGGGTGCTCCCCTCACCGCGACCTCCATTTCCGCCGCCTTGAATGCCTTCTCCCCCGGTGGAGGGGGCGGCTACACCCTTGATGTTGCGGCGGACCTCCGTGATGGAAGTGATGTCGATGCAAATGCCTGGCATCCGTGGCTCTTCCAGGCGCGTTCGCGTAGTCCGATTTACGGATTTGACCTTTTCACCTCCCAGAAGCCCACGCTGAGTCCGAGCAGCCAGATTATCCTCCCCTCGGGCCTCAACGTCGTCGGTGACACCGTCAGCCCGGCTTATGCGGGCAGCGGCTATCTGGGTGCGAATGTCGTGCTTTGGCGGCCCAATGCGCCGAATAGCTATGGCCTGACCAGCGCTGTATCCTACCAGACACCCACCGTTAGTTTTCCCACGGTTTCGCCGATCAACGGCGGGGTAATGTCCAATTTTGCCTTTGCTCCCGTAACCTCCGGTAGTGGCTACGATGGCTCGATTTCCGTGGTCGATCCGGGCGGCTCAGCCCCCAACTCGCTGGTGGCAAAGCATGCCCTGACCGGCACTTCCGCCCTGGCCATTGTGGGCACGGGCACTGACACCTACTCCACCACCACCCAAGACCCAAACACAGGAGTCATCACCGGCACATACACCTATCTTTCGGCCAATGGGGCCGGGACCGTGACCGTGCTGGTCATCGAACAACTTCTCAACAAGATTTACATCCCCGGGAATACGACTACGCTCGTTTTACAGGGTCAGTCCAATTCAACGGATCTCACCACGGCTAACAACCGTCCGCCCCTTCTTATCGTGGTGAACGAAACCGGCGCGTCCCAACTCACCTCGATTCAATTCCAGAATCAAAACAACCGCCGCTTTTACCTCGCAGTCAAGAAAGCCACAGCCGGCACAGTTTCTCTGTCCGCGGCCGCAGGTTCGTGGCGGATGGGAGGGGTCATTGAGAACACCGCGCTTTCCCTCAATGTGACTGGGGGAACTCTCAGTATCGTGGGCGGGTTGCGAACGGACAGTTCGATTTCCCTGAACTCCGGGGCAGCTGTGAATATCACCCGCGAAAATGACGATACCGACCCCAAGCTTCTCGAGCGTTACGCGGATCGTTTCGGATGGCTGGAGGCCTACCAACAATGAAACGCGGGGTCTGGAGAATTGAAAACGGGGAATGTGCCCCGCCCATGGGATTTCCGACGCCCCGTCACCGCCGTATCCGGGCCTATACGATCATCGAGGCCATGGTGGCCGCAGGCATCCTGCTCGTCGGGGTGGTGGCGGCGGCGGGCCTTGCCCTCACCATGGTGTCCCAGGAGGAGGCCAATGCCCGGGTGGCACGGGCTTTCAATGTGCAGGAACAGGCCGGTCGTCTCTATCATCTTGGACTTTCTCCCACGGAAATTCTCGCCATTCTCCCGCCGGAGGCAAATGTGGAGGCGATCTCTTTCGATGCCGCATCCACCAATGTGGCGGGGGTCGGAGATATTGAGATCGCGACGTGTCGTATGGTTTTTCATTCCGGAGCCCCCATGACGGATGCGGCGGCGGAAGATCCCACTCTTCGAACCAATGATGTCGTGCTGGTACGGCCGTCCATCCGCTGAGTTTCCCACTGTGCGACCTCCTTGTCTTGTGGTTCAATAATAAGCTCTTCCACGATTCATGTTAAAAAAAGTCATTCTGACCAACATCCATACCTCCAAGTCTCTCGAGGTGGTGGTGGATACCGATGATGATGCCAAGGCGATCCTCGGCGCGGGCAAGGCTCCCAATGAGACCGTGGTTGTGACTGATATCGGCGGACTCGACGAGGCCGTGTACCGGATGACGGGCGCGAAGCCGGGTGGTGAAGAGTCGGCGGCGTTTTTCGGCGGGCTGGCCCGCTGCTTGGAACGGAACATCTCGACGGTCAAGAGCATGGAGTTGCTCGCCAGTCGCCTCAAGACTCCGAGGTACCGCGGGGCGGTGGCGGATATTTCGCATCACATCATCAATGGCGACAAACTCAGCGACTGCTTTGCCATGCATCCGGATTTGTTCACGGAGGATGTCGTGGCCCTGATCCGGGCGGGCGAGGAGTCTGGCTTGGTCCATGAAATCTTCCGCCAGATTGCCAATACTCAGCGTAAATCGCAGCGGGTGTTGAAGAAGCTCAAGTCCGGACTGATTTATCCGGCCATTGTGCTGGTGCTGGCGGTGGTGGTCACCATCGTGATGAGTTTCACTTTGGTGCCGGCCATCTCAAAGCTCTATGGCGCGATGAATGCCAAGCTGCCGGTGCCGACGATCGTGATGATGAAGTTTTCCGACATGTTGCTGCATCAGCCTTATCTGGCCGCGATTCCCTTCATCGGCTTGGTCGCCCTGTTTCGCTACTGGCCGCGTATTTATCGCATCCCGCGGGTACAAATTTTTCTAACCCGCCTGCCCACCGTGGGTAACATCATTCGCAAGTCGGCGGCGATGGTCAGCTTTCGCTGTCTTTCTCTTCTTCTGCAGGCCAACGTCCGTATCGTGACCGCATTGGAAATCTCCGCTAAAAGTTCCAATCACATCGAGTTCGAGCGGTTTTTTCTCACCGTAAGGGATCACGTTAATGACGGCCTTTCTCTGCCCGAGAGTTTTCTCATGGAATCGCACCGCCTCGGGCCGGCCGGACGCACCATCGCCTCAGTCGTTCAGATGGCCGGAGAGACGGGTGGCGTCAACGAGATGCTGGAGGAAATCGCCATCGATTACGAGGAAGACCTCGATCTGATCGCCGGCCAGATTGATAAGATCCTTGAGCCCATCGTGATTGTTTTCCTGGCTGTGATCGTCGGATTTCTTGTCTACGCGATTTACGGTCCGATTTTCAACTTGAGCAAAGTCATCCTGCCCAAGAAACCGGGCGGAGCCGTTCCGGTGGCGCGCCCCGGGTCGTGAAGTTCCTGAGCGGAACGGTTTATTCCAAGGCGCTGGCCATCTTCCTGGCTGCCTCCCTGTTGCTGCTCGGCGCGGTCGTCGCCCTGACGCAGTTAGTCATCTTTCGGGAGTTTAATCTCACCGAACAGCGGGAAATGAGGGCCATGCTCCAACGGTTTGGTACGGTGCTGACGAGGGACGCGAAACCGCTGGAGGTTACTGTGGGGGAGTGGGCCGGCTCGCCTTCGGTCGTCAAATTCGCGGCGGACCGCGGGCCGGAGTCCGACTTGGGGAAAATCACTCCGGCTCTTCTGGAGGAACTCAACATCGACTTTCTCGCGCTCTTTGACGAAAGGGGGAAGCTCGTCCGGTTGGTGCTTGCATCCGCTGCTCCTGCGGATGGCAAACCGGGAGGGGAAAGTCTCCGCAACGCGCTTGAAGGCGTGGCGGAGAGCACCAGCAGCCGTATTGACTACATCCTCGTGGATGATCAGCTTTGCTCCCTGGCGGTTTTCCCGGTTGAGTTTGCCTTCCCGGAAGGTGCAATAGGAACGCTGGCGGGAGGGAAGCTTTTGGGCCGGGATACGTGGGGCTTTTTGGAGGGACTTTTCTCCGCCACCATCAAGTTCCACCCCTTCAAAAACACCCAGGTTAACGAAGCCTCCGGCCGGGACATGATGAATCTGCTCAACGCGCAGGAGATCGTCATTGAGGCGGAAGACAGCAGCCAGATCACCGGGCACCGTTTGATCCAGGGAATCAATGGCAGTCCGCTCGGGTATGTCAGCATTTCCCAACCCCGCCCGCTGCGCGAGCAGGGGCTCCGGGCCATCCAGATTTTCCTCACTGGCATCTGTCTGGCTGGTGGTGCCCTTGTCTTGGTGGTCTGGGCGCTACTCGACCGCACCATCCTGGCCCGCATTAAAGACCTGACCAACAAACTCGACGCGGAGAAGCGTTCCGGCCGCCTTCCCGTGCGCCTGGATTTCAAAGGAGATGATGAACTTGGCACGCTGGCGCGGAGCATCGAGGGGCTGGCCGTCCTTTTGCAAAGCACGCAAACCCAGTACCGTGCCGTCGTTGAGGATCAGACGGAGATGATCTGCCGCTTTGACGCGGGGGAAAAACTGTCATTTTCGAATCAGGTCTTCTCACGCATGTTCGGGCTGGGGGATTCCTTTCCGGCCGGCCGGGCGCTGGGGGAGATTCTTCCCCCCAAGGCGGCTGCGGATTTCTCCGCCCGCTTTCTCCAGTTATCCGCAGAGAAGCCCCTGACGACCTACACCCACGAAATGGATTTTCCCGATGGCGCCAGGCTCTGGTTCCGCAGCACGCTGAGGAAGAATTTTTCCGCAGAGGGGGAGTGTCAGGGCGGTCAATGGGTGGCGGCGGATGTCTCCGCGCAGATCGAAGCCCAGAAAAAAATGCTGGAGTCCGAGCGCCGGTTCCGCCGCCTTTTTGAGACAGCTTCCGACGGCATCCTCCTGGTCGAACGGGAAAGCCTGGTCATTTCGGATGTCAATCCGAGCCTCTGCCGCATGCTGATGCTGGCGGGCTCGGAAGTGCTGGGAGGGGCCTTCGATCAACTGACGGTGTTTTCCCCTTGCCTGGATATCGTAAACTTCTATCGCCGCTCGGAGGGATCCGTCGGACTGCGGGCACCCTTCCGCAATGAATGCCGGCTGGAGCGGGCGGATGGTTCCGCGCTTTTCATTGAGTTGCGGTGTTCGGGTTACGATGTGGCTGGCGGACGCTTCATCCAGCTTAACTTCCGTAACATCAGCGAGCGTGTCACCGGTGAGCGGGAATTGCGAAAGCTCTCCGCCAAGCTGTTGCGCCTCCAGGATGAAGAACGCCGCCGCATTGCCCGCGAGCTGCACGATTCCACCGCGCAAAACCTTTCGGCGCTGGAGATGAACATGAGCCTGCTCGAGCCCATGCTGGAAAAATCGCATCCCAAAGCCGCACGCATCGTGGCCGAGACGCGGCAGATTGCGGGGGAATGTTCCCGGGAACTGCGCAATATCTCCTACCTGCTGCACCCCCCTTTGATCGACGAGGTGGGCCTCGCTTTTGCCGTCAAATGGTTTGCCGATGGTTTTGCCAAGAGGACGGGCATCGCCGCCACGGTCGAAATCGAGGGCGATTTCCCCCGCCTTGACCCGGATGTCGAGATGCCCCTCTTCCGCGTGGTGCAGGAGGCCATGACCAACATCTACCGCCATTCCGGTGCCGATCACGCCTGGGTGACGCTCCAGCGCGAGGGACGGTTTGTGAATCTGGAAGTCCGCGACAACGGCCACGGATTTGCGGGCGGGACCTTCATTGATGAAGAGGGTGCCGCCCTGGCCCCAGAAATCCGGCCCGGGGTGGGGCTGGCCGGCATGCGCGAGCGGCTGGCCAATCTGGGAGGCAAGCTCGACATTGAGAATTCCCCGCTGGGCGTGACCCTCAATGTCCGGCTGAATCTCGGGGAGATCAAAGACCTCGAGGAAGCTACGGAAAAATCACCTAACCACGGATGACGCCGATGGCGCGGATAAAAGACCTCCCATCCGCCCGATCCGTTTAATCCGCAGTTAACAATTTCTCGTTTCTCCGGTTAATCGGACCGCGCTTGTCTCACTACTCTCTTCCATTCGAGTTTCGCATTTTTGAAGTTAATCAGCAGGGCCAACTGTAGGCCCGTAATGGCAAGGTAGCCCGTCATTTGGGCAATGTGACTGTCGGTGAATGCGGTGACCACCTTCGGATCAATGATGACGGTCTCGTCCACGATCAAATCCGGGACGAGGGTGCCCACATTCGTTTCGCGGTAGAATACCGGATAACGCTTTTGTTGCTGGATGGTGTGTCCCTGTGCTTCCAACTCCAACTTCAAGGCGTTCTCGTAAATCTTTTCGTCGAGCCCGGGTTTGAGTGTGTTCAGCACCTGCATGGCAGCACCGATAATCTTTCCGCTGAGTTCTTCGTGGAGCATCGTCAAATGCACTTTTAACCGCGGATGACGCTGATGGCGCGGATAAAAAACCTCCCATCCGCCCGATCCGTTTAATCCGCGGTTAAAAAATCTTCGTTTCACTTAGTCTTTTTGACAGACTTCCAGTTCGTTATGCCGGCCAAATCCATCAAAATTGTGATCGCGGACGATCACGAGATCGTCCGTCAGGGCGTGAAAAACCTCGTGGCCAACGAGTCCGATATGGAGATCTCCGGCGAGGCGACCATCGGCCGCGATGCGGTGGACCTGGTGACGAAACTCAAACCCGATGTCGCCATTCTGGACATTAGCATGCCCGGATTGAACGGGATCGAGGCGGCGCGACAGATTCTGAAAGCCCAACCCAAGACCAAAATCCTCATGTTCACCATGCATGAGGCCGAGCAACTCGTGCACGAGGTCTTTAACGCCGGGGCGCATGGCTACTTGCTCAAATCCGACGCCGGCCGACACTTGGTGGCGGCCATCCGCACCGTGGCCTCCGGGTCGCATTACTTCAGCTCCAAGCTTTCGGAGGTCATTTTTGAAAGTTTCCTGAAAAAGGAGGTTCCGCACCTTCCGGCCGACAGCCAGCAAAAACCCAGCGGGCGCGAACGGGAAATCATCCAGCTTCTGGCGGAGGGAAAAAGCAACAAGGAGGTCGCCACCACCCT
>JBMOHI010000010.1:0-17253 GCA_049317925.1 Terrimicrobiaceae bacterium | reverse complement strand
CGCTGTCCAAAACAATGACGAGGGCACGGGAAGTTGTTTTCACAGCAGGGACGACTTGTTAGGAGGGTAGTCATCGTGATGGATAAAAACGAGCCGATTTACGTGGCAGGACACCGGGGAATGGTCGGAAGCGCCATCGTGCGGCTTTTGCAGAGACGCGGATTCACCAATATTCTCACCCGAACCCGCGCGGAGACGAACTTGCTGGATCGGGTCGCCGTGCGGGAGTTCTTTGAAAAATCCCGTCCCGGCGTGGTGGTGGATGCCGCGGCCAAGGTGGGCGGCATCGTGGCGAACTCCGAGCAGCCGGTGGAGTTTCTCCTGCAAAATCTCGCCATTCAAAACAATCTGATCGAAGCCGCGGCCGACTTCGGCACGCGCAAGTTGCTCTTCCTCGGCAGCTCCTGCATTTACCCGAAACTCGCGCCCCAGCCGATCCCCGAGAGCGCCTTGCTGACCGGTCCGCTCGAGCCCACCAACGACGCGTATGCCCTGGCCAAAATCGCCGGGATCAAGCTCTGCCAATCCTACGCCCGCCAGTATGGGAAGAATTTCATCTCGGGCATGCCGACGAATCTCTACGGCCCGAATGACAACTTCGATCTCCGGACTTCCCACGTTTTGCCCGCCCTCATCCGCAAGGTCCACGAGGCGAAGCAGCGCGGGGAAAAGACGCTCGCCGTCTGGGGCACCGGCACGCCCCGCCGCGAGTTCCTCCACGTGGATGATCTGGCCGATGCGTGTCTTTTTCTTTTGGAGAACTACGACTCGCCCGAAATCGTCAACATCGGCCGCGGCGAGGACGTGACCATCCGCGAACTGGCCGGAACGGTCTGCGATGTTCTGGGCTTCGAGGGGGAATTGGTCTTCGACACCTCCAAACCGGACGGCACCCCGCGCAAGTTGCTCGACATGACAAAGCTCTTCACGCTCGGCTGGCGGCCCGGGATTTCCCTGCCCGACGGCATCCGGGACGCCTACCGGTATTTTTTGGAATCCGGGAAGTTCTGAGCCCGCCTTGACCCTATGCTCTGGCGCTTGTTGCTGGGATTTGCCGCTGCCTTGCTGATTCTGGTGGTTGGTCATCATCTTTTTCCGCCAGCAGTGGCCCCGGTCGTCGATGTCTTCCGCCGCGGTGACCAATACGACCGCCAAAGCGGCCCGACGGAGGTTTCCTTCACTGTGCTGCGGGATTGGGGCACCGGTATGGAAGCGCGGATCTCCTTGAGAAATACCGGCTGGAAGACCCTCCATGATTGGACCTTGTTCCTTGAGTTTCCCCGGACGATTTCCAAAATCAACGGCGCGCGGGTGACCGCTTGGGCCGGGTCCAAATACCGCATCGACGCACCCACGCGCGGTCTGAATGCCTCCATCCCGCCCGGCGCAACCATTCAATTCACCCTGCTGGCGCGACCCGGCGGATACGGGCAGGTTCCCGCCACAGTCCTGTTCAACGCCTGGGTTTATCCGCAGGTGCGGGGCCGCTTCAACTACGCCGAAGCCCTGCAAAAATCGCTCTACTTTTACGAGGCCCAGCGTTCGGGCAAACTCCCGCCGTCCAACCGCGTTCACTGGCGCGGCGACTCGGCCCTGGCCGATGGATCTGACGCCGGAGTGGACCTCTCCGGCGGATACTACGACGCAGGCGATCACATGAAATTCGGCCTGCCTCTGGCTGGCGCCCTCACCATGTTATCGTGGGGTGGTATTCAATATCGCGCCGGCTTCGAACAATGCGGGGAGTGGGAGCGTTTGTTGGACACGGTCCGGTGGGGGACCGACTGGCTGCTCAAGGCCCATACCAAACCTAACGAACTCTACGGTCAGGTCGGCCGCGGCGAAAGCGATCATGATTACTGGGGTCCGCCCGAACAAATGACGATGCCGCGGCCCGCCTTCAAAATCGATGCGGAACATCCCGGCTCCGATTTGGCCGGGGAAACCTCCGCCGCCCTGGCCTCGGCCTCGCTGCTTTTTGCCCGCGACGATCCGGCCTACTCCCGCCGCCTGCTTGATCATGCCATCCAGTTGTTCGAGTTCGCCGACAAATACCGCGGCAAATACAGCGATGCCATCCCTGACGCGCAGACCTTCTACGAATCGGATTCCGGCTATGACGACGAACTCATTTGGGCGGCCGCCTGGCTTTACCGGGCATCGGGCCAGCGGCAATATCTCGAATACGCCGAGAAGGCCTACGCCGCACTATCGCAGGGTTCGCGGACTCCCGGGACCCACACCTGGGACGACAAACACGCCGGCGCATCCGTCCTGCTGGCCCAACTCACCGGCAAGGAGATCTACCGCAAGGATGCGGAAAGATTTCTCGATTTTTGGACCAGAGGCCTCAAGGACGAGCGGGTGACGTACACCGCTGGTGGACTGGCTTGGCTGCAGGCCTGGGGGGCTTTGCGCTACACCGCGAACACGGCGTTTCTTGCGTTCGTCTACAGCGACACGGTTGCGGATGAGGACAATGTCTATCACCGTTTCGCCCGGCAGCAGATTCATTACATCCTGGGCGATAACCCGGCCCGGCGCAGCTACATGGTTGGCTTTGGCGCGAATCCGCCGCGCAATCCGCATCACCGCGGTGCCCACGGCTCGACCGAGGGCACGATCGACGCGCCGACCATGAATTTGAATGTGCTCTACGGCGCACTGGTCGGGGGACCGTTTTTGCCGGACGATTTTGCATTCTCCGACAACCGGCGCGACGAGCGCAGCAGCGAGGTCGCCCTCGACTACAACGCCGCCTTCACCGGCGCCCTGGCCCGCATGGTCATGATGTACGGCGGAAGGCCGCTGAAGCAACTGCCGCCGTAACGGGCTATTTTTTCTCGTCCTTCAGAATCAACCGCACAAGGTCGGCAGTCTGAAAAGTCAGGAGCAGACCAATGCAAAACCCCAATGCGGAAACCACCGGTCCCTGCCACATATACACGGTGGCGGCGGAGAGGGCGGGTGTGGCTTTTTGGGTCAGAATCGTAACCAAGGTGAAGGTGGTGGTGAGGAGGGTCGGAAGGTGCGACGCCATCAAATAAACCCCCAGAACCTTGAGGGCGACGAGAAGCCAGTCGTGCTTGTTCATGGCAGGATCAGGGTTGGGACTGCGGTTTGAAATTGAGATCGTGGAGGAGTCCGTCGGAGAGGCGGTAGATCCAGCCGTGAATCTCCAGCTTTTGTCCGCGTTTCCAGGCGTTTTGCACGATGCTGGATTCTTCCACATGACGGGCCTGGTCGAGGACATTGAGATCGCAGAGGAGGTCTTCCCGGGCGGTTTGGTCGAGGCCCTCGAAGCGCTCGGGCTGGCGGCGGTAGATGCTGCGGACATGGCGCAGCCAGTTGTCGATAAGGCCGAGTTCCTTGTTGAGCATGGCGGCCCGCACCCCGCCGCAGCCGTAGTGGCCGGCCACGATGACATGCTCGACCTTGAGCACATCCACGGCGAATTGCAGGACGGAGAGGCAGTTGAAATCGGTGTGATTGACGAGGTTGGCCACGTTGCGATGGACGAAGACCTCGCCCGGCCGGAGACCAAGGATTTCATTGGCCGGAACCCGGCTGTCCGAGCAGCCGATCCAGAGATACTTCGGGCTCTGGACATGCACGAGCTTCTCGAAGAAATCCGGTTCCTCCGCCACCATCCGGGCGGCCCAGCGGCGGTTGGCTTCAAAGAGATTATCCATGGGCCAGCTATTTAGCAGAATCCGCGCCCGAATGGGCAAGAATTGCTTCGCGGTAGATTTGCTCAATGGCGGCGACCTGCCGTTCGCCGGAGAATTGATCCCGCACCGAAGCGGAGGCATTTTTCGACAGAGTGCGGTACAGTTCGGAATCCCCGGCCAGGCGCAAAAGCGTCGCGGTCAGACCGGCGGTATCCTTTTCCTCGCAGAGCAGTCCGTTCTTCCCATCTGTGATCACCTCGGGAATTCCGCCGTGGCGCGTGGTCACGACCGGAAGCCCGCCCGCCATGGCTTCCAGCATCGCGTTGGGAACGCCTTCCGCATCGCCGTCCACGGTTTCGCTGGGATGCAAAAAAATGTGCCCGATGGAGAACAAACCCTGCAGCGACTCCTGGGAAAGAAACCCCGTGAACTCGACCCGGTCCTCGATTTCCAACTCCGCCGCCAGGCTGCGCAATTCCTCTTCCATCGGGCCTTCCCCCGCGATGGTGAAGGTGGACCAGGGATAAACCTTGGTGAAAGCCGCGAAGGCACGGAGCGCGGTGACCAAACCTTTTTTCGGGACCAACCGCGCGGCCTGCACGATCCGCCAGGTG
The DNA here is from genome assembly GCA_049317925.1 of Terrimicrobiaceae bacterium. GTDB lineage: Bacteria > Verrucomicrobiota > Verrucomicrobiia > Chthoniobacterales > Terrimicrobiaceae > CAMASH01. The sequence goes on along the minus strand of JBMOHI010000010.1, from coordinate 12,968 downwards.
TCGTCCGTCGGAGGCGTGCGATGAGTAAACGGAATGTCGGGCAGGATGGTGCGCATGAGACGGAGTTTTTCGCGCGGACATCCAAGCTGCGCGACGCGTTCCGCCAGTCGCTCGGACCGGCAGGGCACGGCTTCGGCTAGGTCAAATATCTCCGCGACAGCCCCGGTATATTCAGGTGAAGCCATTGACCCAGCCACATCGGAACCATGGAAAGACACCACCACCGGAAGTCCGCATTTCCGCAGCAGGGGAAGAAGATGGACCGCCGTGTTGCCGAAGAACACGTGGAGGAGGCGGGCGTCAGTCGCGGTGAGAACTTCGATCATTCGTTCCGCTTCCCTGTTGGAGATTTGCCACGGACGCCCGGAACTTTTCTCCGCCGCGCGGGCCAGGAACCGCCAGTGCGAACGCGGGACAACCTCCACGCGTTCCGCCGGCCAGTCGCCTTCGAGTTTCTGCGTGAGAACGACGGGGCGGAAGTTTCTCAGTCCGGTGACGTGCCGGTGAATGTGCAGCATTTCCGGCTTGAGGAAGGTCGCGCAGAAGAGCGCGACGCAGGGTGGCGGCCGGTTCTCGGGCCCGCTTACCATTCAACGCCCGCCACAATCCATCCCGTTGACTTGAAGGGTGTGCCGGGCCCGAAATCCTTCGAGACTTTTCTCTCGCCCGATCCATATTTGGCCGGGGCCGCCGGATTGACCAGTTGCCAGGGCTTTCTGGTGACAAAGACATCCTTCACGATGCCCTCGATGGTCGGCTTCGTTTCGATGCTTTGCTCGGTTTGGATGTCGCGGGCTTTTGGCGTCGTCGCGATAAAATCCTGAGCACGCAACTGGGCTGCACACGCGAGAAAAATCACGAGGGTGAAAAGCATCCTGCTCATGACGACACCTTAGCCGGACGGGAGACTGGTTGCAAGGCGGCTTTGGTGCCCCGCTCCCATTTCAGGCCCCAGTCGCGCAGGAGGCGGAGTAACGGTTTAAGCGAATGACCCTTCTCGGTCAGTTCATAGCCCCGATGCCCGGCCCCCTGCGACACCGGGATGCGCCGCGCGATGCCATGGCGCACCAGCCGGTCCAGACGGTCCGCCAGAATGTTGGTGGGGATGCCTTCGGGGGAGGCGGAGAACTCCTTGTAGCGCGACTTGCCCAGAATCAAATCGCGCACGACCAGCAGGGTCCAGCGATCCCCGAAGAGATCCAGACTGCAGGCCACCGGACAGGGGGAGCGGCGCGCAGGGGTAGAGGAGTTTGCAGACATGGGGGAATTTCGCCGCAATTTCTGCTTGCAATCAACAAGTAAATCACTTGTCTTTTGCAAGTATGAAAACCAGCCTTCTCGAATCCACCCCGAAACTGGCCGCGCCGGGAGCGGGACTGCCCTGGCTGGAATTGCAAATCGCCCGGTTGATTTTCCGCAGCCAGCTGCGGGGCAGCAACCGGGAATCGGCCGGCGTTTTGCTCGCGGCGGAGTGCCGGGAAATCCTGCAACTGGCCGCGGGCTGCTCTGACAAATCGGGCGCGCAACGCGTCCTGATCAAGCGCCTGCCCGGGATGGAAGACAGCAGCCGGAATTGGTCGGTGTTCATGACCATGGAGCATCTCTGCATCGTCAACGAGTTCATCGCCTCGACCATTGCCTCCCTGGGCCGGGGCGAGACGCCGGCCGTCGCGGCCGACACGGCGGCGGTCAAGCCCCATCCGGCGGCGGACGCGGCCGTGCGCGGGCGGCTTGAGAAATCCTGCGGGGAGATTGCCGGTGCGGTCCGCGGGGTGGCCGATCTGCATACGCCGGTGCGGCATCCGCATCCGTGGTTCGGTCCGTTGGATGCGGCGGCGTGGTATTTCATGGCCGGATTTCACATGCGGCTGCACCGGACGCAGATCGGGACAATTTTGCGCGGGTTGGCGAAGAGTGAAAAATAGCCCGGGCGTTTCGCCGTGGGGGGTCTTCGTGATCACAACCCTTGCGGTATTTATGGTGTCGCTCGACGCGACGGTCGTAGTGGCGGTCTTTCCCGCCCTGCGTCAAACTTTTGCAGGCGCGCCGGACTGGATGCTTTCCTGGATTCTGAATGCCTACACCATCGTCTATGCCGCGTTGCTGATTCCGGCCGGACGGTGGGGCGACGGATGGGGGCACCGGCGCTCCTTTCTGACCGGGCTGGCGGTGTTTACTTTGTCGTCGGGCTGGTGCGCCCTGGCCCCGTCCGTGGGCTGGCTCATCGGCGGACGGATTGTGCAGGCGGTGGGAGCGGCGCTTCTCACCCCGGCGGCGCTGGCTCTGGCGCTGGAGGTTTTTCCGGCACAAAAGCGGCCATTTGTCGTGGGGCTTTGGAGCGCGATCGGGGCCATGGCTGCGACCTTCGGTCCGGCGGCGGGATCGTGGCTGGTCGATCTCACCACGTGGTCGGCGATCTTCTGGATTAACCTGCCGGTTGGATTGCTGGCCTGGGGAATGGGAGCCTGGATGCTGCCGGTCAGGTCGGCGCCATGGCGCGCCGCGGCGGCGGATGTCGCCGGCAGCATCCTCCTGATCGCCGGGGCCGGGACGGTTTGTTTGGGAATTGTGCGTCTTCCGAACGCGGATGCGCAAACGACGCTGGAAACACTGCTCTTCGGTGCAGGGCTGCTGGTGGTTTTTGCCATCCGCGCCCGCAGGCATCCGCTGACTGCGAGGGACTTTTCCATTTTCAATAACCGCAACGTGGTTCTGGCCAACGCGGCCACGCTGCTCTTTGGCGCTGCCTTCGGGATGATCTTTCTCTCCTTCTTTTCTTTTACGACGGGAGTTTGGCGGTTTTCGCAGAGCCTGGCCGGATTGGCGGCCGTGCCGGGCCCGCTGCTGGTTGTTCCGTGTGCCGTGCTGGCCGGACGACTCGCTGTCTCGTGGGGCCAGCGGCCATTGCTTTTGGCGGGCGGCCTGCTTTTTGCCGCAGCCCATCTCTGGTATTTGCTGAGGGTCACGGAACAGCCGGCTTACCTCGGCACTTGGCTGCCCGGTCAGCTTGTCACCGGGATGGCCATCGGTCTCGTTCTGCCCAGCCTGACCTCGCAGGCTCTGGCGGGATTGGCGGCGGAACGTTTGGGCTTCGGCAGTGCGGTCAATAGCGCATTCCGGCAAATGGGTGGTGCGGCGGGAGTGGCGGTGACGGTCGCATTCCTGGCGCATGAAGGGCTGACGCTACCGGCGTTTCGGGTCATCTACCTGCTGCTCTTCTCCTGCGGCCTCGGCGTGGTGGCCCTTGCCTTGGGAATCAAACGGACGGAAAATCCCGAAAAAATCACACAAGTTGTCGAAACACGCTTCGCTCAAACGACGTGATCATGAGGCTCGAAAATTTGAGGCTCACCAACAAACACAACCAAACAAAAAAATGAAATACATGCTCGTATTCAAAGAAACCGAAGCGGATTTTGCCCAGCGCAACGACCCGGAAAAAGCGCCAGCCTACTGGGGTGCGTGGTCGGCCTATTGCGAAGCCCTGATCGGCTCCGGCATCATGCAAAGCGGGGAAGGACTGCAGCCGCCCTCCACGGCGACCACCGTGCGGATTCGGGACGGAAAACGGGAAGTCCACGACGGCCCGTATCCGGAATCGAAGGAAATGCTCGGCGGGTTCTTCATTATTGACGTGCCCGATTTGGATGCCGCTCTGGAGTGGGCCGCCCGCAGTCCGTCGTCGGGTTACGCCTCGACCGAAATCCGTCCGGTGATGCTCCCGATGGCTGACGCCTAGAAAAGAAATCCGCGGGGGGCGCCGGCCGCCCTCCGCGTCTTTTTCCCGATGAGAACGCAGGCCACGATCGAGGAAATCGCCCGGGATTCCTACGGGCGCCTGCTGGCTTATCTGGCGTCGCGGACCGGTGGCTTTTGCGCGGCCGAGGATGCTCTGGGTGATGCCTTGCTGGAGGGTCTTCGCAAATGGCCCGAAGCCGGCGTGCCGGAAAATCCCTGCGGTTGGCTGCTGGCCGTGGCTAAGCGCCGGCTCATTGATGCCTCACGGCACGAGGCGATCCGGCGGCGGGAGGAGGATAAAGTCGTCCTTCTCATTGAGGAGGTCCAGACGGCTGAACTGCCCGACGACCGGCTCAAGCTTCTCTTCGTATGTGCCCATCCGGCCATCGACATTGCAGCCAGGACGCCCCTGATGCTGCAGACCATTCTCGGTCTGGATGGAGGAAGGATCGCCTCGGCTTTTCTCAGCTCCCCCGCCGCCATGCATCAGCGCCTGGTGCGGGCCAAGTCCCGCATCCGCGCCGCCGGAATTCCCTTCCGCATCCCCGAACCGGCGGAATGGCCGGAACGGGTCGGCTTCGTCCTCGACGCGATCTACACGGCCTACTCGACCGGATGGGATTGTGCGGCCGAAGGAGGCGATTGCCAACTGGCGGGCGAAGCCGTTTTTCTGGCGCGATTGCTCGTGCGCGATCTTCCATCCGAACCGGAGGGCCGGGGTCTTCTCGCTCTGATGCTGCATTGCGAAGCGCGACGGGCGGCCCGGTTTTCCCCGGATGGGGCCTTCGTGCCCCTGCAAAAGCAGGACCCCGCCCTGTGGGATGCGGCCATGATCAATGAGGCGGAATTTCATCTCGCCGAAGCCGTCCGCAGTGGCCGAAGCGGACGTTATCAACTCGAGGCGGCGATCCAGTCCGTGCATGCGGCCCGACGGCATGCCCCGGAAATCAACTGGCGCATGATCATCGGATTTTACGACGCTCTCATCGTGGCGACGGATGGGATCGGTGCCGCTATCGGGCGGGCCGCAGCCCTGGCCGAGGCGGGTGAACCGCCAGCCGCGCTCGACGCCCTTGATCGAATTCCCGTGCAGCGCGTCGCGAACCATCAGCCCTATTGGGCCACGCGCGGACACGTGCTGGAGCGCTGTGGCCGCAGCACGGAAGCGCTCGAAGCCTGGCAGCGCTCCATCGGGCTGACCGAAACGCCCGCCCTGCGCGAATATCTCGGCACCCGAGCCACTGCCTGCCGCCGCCCGCATCAAGAACGGGATTGATTGAGGCCTCCGCGCTGCCAGACTAAGTAGATGAATTACCTCTCCGCCGCCCGCAAGGTCGTCGAGATCGAACTGGCCGAAGTGCAAGCCGTGGCCGCGCGCATTGATGACAATTTCGAGCGGGCCGTGCGCCTCATCCAGACCGCGGTGGAAAATCGCGGCAAGGTCGTTGTTCTTGGCGTGGGAAAAAGCGGCCACATCGGCGAAAAAATCGCCGCCACCCTCACGAGCACCGGATCACCTGCGGTCGTGCTGAATTCTCTCAACGCCCTGCACGGCGACCTCGGCATGGTCAGCGACGGCGATGTCGTGCTTGCTCTCAGCTACAGCGGTGAAACCGATGAGCTCATCAACATCCTGCCCGCCCTGGCGCGGTTTGATGTCAAGGTCGTCGCCATCACCGGCGGAACGGAATCCACCCTGGCAAAAATGGCTGACAGCGTGCTCGATGTCAGCGTTTCGCAGGAAGCCTGTCCGCTGAATCTCGCCCCCACTTCGAGCACGACGGCGATGCTGGTGCTGGGGGATGCCCTTGCCATGGTTTTGTTGGAAGCCCGTGGATTCGATAAAGAAGACTTTGCGCGTTTCCATCCCGGCGGCCAGCTCGGCCGGGCCCTCTTGCTCAAAGTCGGCCAGATCATGCGCGGCGAGGATCAACTGGCGAAAGTGCCGGCCGACGCCAGTGTGGTGGATGTGATCAAAATCATGACCGCCCGCCGCGCCGGTGCTGCTGTGGTGGTCCGGGCCGACGGCAAATTGGAAGGCATCTTCACCCACGGCGACTTTGCCCGCCATTTCCCCGATCAGCCCGACATCGGACGCCGGACCGTCGGCGAATTCATGACCCGTAACCCCATTACCATCTCCGCTGAGAAGCTGGCCGCCGAGGTCCTGAACATTTTGCAAAAGCACCGCATCGATGATCTGGTCGTGCTCGACGATGCAGGCCGTCCCATCGGCGTGGTGGACTCGCAGGATCTCTCCCGCTTGAAAATCCTCTAGCCCCTCCGCCGCAAACACCCTATCAACCACCAACACTCAACCATCAACTTTCCCCAATGGCACTCGCAAACGATCTCCGCAAAGGCATGGCCATCCGTTACAACGGAAACGTCGCCATCGTCCTTGAAGTCCAACACCGCACTCCCGGCAACCTGCGCGCTTTCGTGCAGGCCATCATCCGCTACATCAACACCGGAAAATCCGCCGACATCCGCTACGCGTCCACCGAAAAAGTCGAAGTGGTCGATGTCCAGCGCCAGCAGCTTGAATTCAGCTACGCCGATCCACAGGGCTACCATTTTATCGATCCCGAAACCTACGACACCATCACGCTCCAAGAGGCCATGGTGGCGGAGGCCAAGGACTACCTGGTGGAGAATCTCAAAGTGGATGTCCTCAGCATTGAAGGCCGCCCGGCCCAGGTCGATCTGCCGTCTTCCGTGACCCTCAAGGTGGCCGAATCCGCCGACGGCGTTCGGGGCGACAGCGCCAACAACGTGCAAAAGCCGGCCAAGTTGGAAACCGGAAAAATCGTGCAGGTCCCGCTTTTCATCAAGGAAGGCGAGTTGATCAAGATCGACACCCGCACCGGGAACTACATGGGACGCGCCTAGCGTCAAAAAGCAGACTGGCAGCCCGCGCTGCGATTTGTCATAACCCGCCATGCCGAAACGCGGTCGGGCCAACAAAAAGAAGAAGCGGCTCGACGTCACTGCCGCGGGAATCCTGCCCGCGCATGTGCCCAAACGCTGGGTCAAGTTTTTCGTCGGCCTGTTTCTCCTTCCGCCCGCCTGGGTGCTGACCCAGACATTCTTCACCGCGTTTGCCCGCACGACCCTGCGCGATCAATTCTGGATCACGGAGGAATTCTGGTTTTTCAGCCTCGGTGTCGCGCTCTGGCTGGTCACGTTTTTCGGACTTCCCCGTCCGCTTTGGCTTTATGTTTTCGGTCACGAACTGACCCACGCCGTGTGGGTCATGATCATGGGCGGCCGCGTCCATCGCTTTGAGGTCACGCGCAATGGCGGACACATCCTCGCCGACCGGACCAACACGTTGATCGCCCTCGCGCCATATTTTTTCCCCATCTACAGCGTGTTGGCCATCGGCATCTACGGCTTGTGTGCCCTCTTCATCGATGTCACGCCCTACCGGCAGCTTCTCTACGCGGTCATCGGCGTGACATGGGCCTTTCACTTCACCTTCACCTGCTGGATGGTGGCCAAGGGCCAGCCTGACTTGTACTATGGGGGCACGTTTTTTTCCCTCACGGTCATTTACATTTTGAATCTTTTGCTCCTGGCCGTGCTGCTGATTCTGGCTTCACCGCAGGTCACCTGGATGGGATTCGGCCGCGAGCTTCTGCAAAACACGATGGATTTCACCGCGCAGGTCACGCTGGGGATCAATCAGCTTCTGCGGTGAGCCTGGCGGCGGAAAAATTGCAGTTCCTCGTCGATCTGCAGAATCAACTCGGCGGGAGCATTCCCTTCGAACGATGGATGCAGGAGGCGCTGTATCATCCGCGCTTCGGCTATTACACCGCCTGGATCCGGGCCATCGGACGGCGGGGCGATTTCACCACCTGGCCCGTCCTGCACGAAAGCCTGGCCCGCGCCATTGCACGCTGGGCGTTGGACCACAAACCGCCGGGCCGCTGGCATCTCATCGAGATCGGCGCGGGCACGGGCGAACTCGCCGCCGCCGTGCTGCGTTCCATCGGTTGGTGGAACCGGCCGCGGTATCACATCGTGGAAATTTCCCCGCCTTTGCGGGCCGAACAGCAAAAGCGCTTTGGGGAGAAGGTCCGCTGGCACAACACCGTCGCCGATGCCCTGACCGCCAGCGACGGCGAAGCGGTCATCTTTTCCAACGAACTGGTTGATGCCTTTCCCTGCCGCATCTTTCAAAAAAAAGAGGCCTCATGGCGCGAACTGGAGCTCCGCATTGAAGACGGGCGGATCGTCGAAATCTGGCGGGAAAACCCGCCGCCCGGGTCTACCGCCTTTGCTCCCGAATGGCCGGAGGGCCAGCGGGTCGAGGTGCAGGAAAGCTTCCACCGCTGGCTGCAAGAATGGCTCCCGGCGTGGAAACGCGGCGCCATGCTCACCATCGATTACGGCGACACCTGTCCCGCGTTGTATCATCGGCGTCCGCACGGAACCTTGCGCGCCTACGCCCATCATCAAAGGCTGGAGGGTGCGGACGCCTATGCGGGCTTCGGATTACGCGATCTCACGGTGGATGTGAATTTCTCCGATCTGCAACATTGGATCGAACCGGCTTCCGAGATTCTCACCCTGACCGAGTTTCTCGCCCGCCAGCGGGTGCCGGGCGATCCGTCCCTCGCCGCAGCCGGCGACGCCTTTAAGATTCTGATGCAGACGCGCTGATTGCTATCCCGGCGCGCTTGGGGGACGGGGCGTCTCCCTTGCCATGGGTTCGACAAAACGTTTGTATTTCCCCGCTCCATGGCCACCGGAAATCCCAGCACAATCCCCCAGCGTATCCGCTACGCGGTCGGCCCCTATCTCGAACTCGCGGGCTATCTCAAACCCTACCGCTTTGTTTTTCTTTTCGGCACCCTCTGCGGAATCGGCTTCGGCGCGGTCAGTGGCGCAATTCCCTTCATCATCAATCTGGTGGGCAAGGTTGTTTTCTCCAGCGGCAGCGAGGCAAATCTCGCTGCCCAATTGGAAAACCTCGGACCACTCGCGGGGCCCGCGCAGAACCTCGCCGTCAACGTCTTTCACCTCGACCAGGTTTCCAAGTCCTTCCTTGTGGCCTTCGCCTGCCTCCTCATTCCGGCGGTGATGATGGTGCGCAGCGTGCTCGATTTTCTGAACAACTACTGCAGCGAGTGGACCAGCCAGAAGGTGCTGATTGATGTCCGCGCGAAACTGATGAAGAGCATCACCGCCCAGTCGCTCGACTTTTTTAATCAGGAGCGGGCGGGAAATATGCTTCAGCGTATCATCTTTGAAACGCGTGAAGCGCAAAGCGTCCTCAGCATCATCAACACGCAGTTGATCACCCAGCCCGCCACCCTGATCTCGGGCCTCTTCGTCCTCTTCAAACTGGACTGGCGGTTCACGCTCGGGGCTTTGATCCTGCTCCCGTGCTGCGTGGTGCCCGCCCTTTACCTCGGAAAAAAAATCCGTCAGGCCTCCCACGACCAGCAGGGCGAGGGCCGGGACATGATGGTGATCCTCCACGAAATGATCGCGGGCATCAAGGTCATCAAATCCTTCTCCCGCACCAATCACGAAGTCGCCCGTTTCAATGCCTCCAGTCAGGCGCAGTTCAAGCAAATGATGCGGGCCCGGGTCCTGATGGAAACCACTGCCCCGCTGGTGGAAAGCCTGGCCGCCGTCGGCGTCGCTCTCGGGCTCTACTACGTCTATTCCGTCGGCATGAGCGGAGCCACTTTTCTCTCCCTCTGCATCGGTGTGTTCCTTATTTATCAGCCGGTCAAGACTCTCAGCAAAACCCACCTCATCCTCGCCCGCAGTCACGTCGTGGTGGCCGGCATCTTCGAGATGATGCGCCGCGAACCCACCGTCGCCGATACGCCCGACGCCCGGCCGCTGCGCGATTGCCGCGGCGAGATCGCCTTCGAGAATGTCACGTTCTCTTACCGCAAGGGCGTTCCGGCGTTGCGGGACTTCACCTTCCGCTTTGAGCAAGGAAAATACTACGCCCTCGTCGGGGCGAGCGGCGCTGGGAAAAGCACGCTCCTCTCGCTCATCATGCGGTTCTACGATCCCGAAACGGGTGCCGTGAAAATCGACGGCCTGGACATGAAGAGCCTGACTCAGGATTCCCTCCGCGAACAAATCGGCATCGTCACCCAGGACACCTTTCTTTTTCACGAATCCATTTACCGGAACATCGCCTACGGCCGGCTCGACGCCACCCGTGAGGAAGTTGTCGAGGCCGCCCGGCAGGCCCACGCCCACGACTTCATTCTGTCCCAGCAGAATGGCTACGACACCGTGGTCGGCGACAAGGGCTGCATGCTTTCCGGCGGACAGCAGCAACGGATCGCCATCGCCCGCGCTCTGCTCAAAAACGCCCCCATTCTCCTGCTGGATGAGGCCACTTCCGCCCTCGATTCCGCCTCGGAAAAACACATCCAGGAAGCGCTGGAAGTGCTGGCTACAGGCCGCACCGTCATCGCCATCGCCCACCGCCTTTCCACGATTCTGAAAGCCGACCAGATTCTTGTGCTGGACCATGGTTGCATCCAGGAAATCGGGAGCCATCACGAACTGCTTGATCATTCCGGCGTGTATCGCCGACTCTATGACCTGCAGTTTGCCGCCTAGGCCTTCCCGCGCCGGAATGCAGAAATCCCGTTGACGCCGCCGCCCGGGCCCGCGATAATTAGGTTAGTCACGCGGGTATAGCTTAGTGGTAAAGTTCCTGCCTTCCAAGCAGGCCATGAGGGTTCGATTCCCTCTACCCGCTGTTTTTTCAATCCTCTCCCGTAGCGGAAGATGTGGTTTTTCCACTTGCGCCCTTTATGTCGCGGCCGTTCCACAATTGTTGCTGCTAAAGGTGGCGATCTCCGGTTGAATGCCTTCCCCAAATCGTTCAATGAATCTTCCCCCGTTCCGTTGCCCGTTCTACCATCTGCTGTGCGCTTTCTTTGTTGCATTCCTTCTCGCAGGGACCGGCGGTGTGTCCGGCCAGACTCCCGCGCCGGCATCGCCATCCGCTCAATCCGCCGCGGCAGCGCGCAGTGAGCGCGAACAAAAAGAGGTCGGTCATCGCTTCTCCCGGGGCTGGGGGGAAAAACTCAAGGAGGGCGGCCCCACCGCGGCGGTGCAGATTGCGGTCTCGATCTTTGGCGCGATGTTCATCTTCGAGCGATTCTTCAATCTGCGCCGCCACAAAATTATTCCGCGCGGCCTCGGAGCGAAAGCCCGGCGGCTCTGGGACGCCGGGGACTTTGCCGCCCTGGAGACACTTAATCAAAGCGATCCAAGCACCCTCGGACGCGGCATCGCCTGGGTGGCGAAACACCGCCACGCTTCCTACGCCGATGTCTCGGTGGGCGCGGGCGATATCATCTCCCAGGAAATCGAGGTTCACCATCAGCGCGCCTATCCCTTAGGAGTCGTGGCCACGCTGGAACCGCTGCTCGGGTTGTTGGGCATGATTCTCGGCATGATCGCCACCTTCGAAGTCGTGGCGCTGGCCGGCGCGCTGGGGAATCCGGCCCAACTCGCCGGCGGGATTTCCGAGGCGCTCATCACCACCGGTCTCGGCCTGGCCATCGCGATTCCCTTCCTCGCCCTGTTCCACTTTTTCAAGAGCCGCACCAACATGTACGCCTCGCTGCTCGAACGGGAAATGACCGGTCTGCTCAGCGACTGGTTCCTGGCCCGGAAAACAGGGACGCTGGAATGAAGGTTAAAAACAAACACGCCGATCAGGACTTCGAGATTCCCTTGATTCCCATGATCGACTGTCTGTTCGTTTTGCTCGTGTTTTTCCTTGTGGCCACGACGCTGAAGAAAACCGAGAAAGAACTCCCGCTCGAACTTCCCCAATCCGGCGCCGCCCTCGATGTTGAGCAGAAAGAGGATGTGATCGTGGTCGGACTGGACCGCGCCGGGCAGAAGTACTTCGGTTCCGAGGCCGTCACGACGGAGGTCCTGCATCAGCGCCTGGCTGCGGCGGCGTTGGAGAATCCGAACCGCCGGGTTCGCCTTGATGCCGATGTCGCCACGCCCTATGCCGCGGTGGTGGAACTGGTGGAAATGTGCCAATTCAACAACCTGCGCAATGTCGGCTTCCGCACAAAATCCTTCGCCCGATAGCGACGGCGGCCGGAAGGGCGGGATCTGGTTCGCGCTCTCCTTGCTCGCACATGGCGCGATCCTGGCCTGGCTGGTCTTTCTGATCCCAGTGGCCGTGATTGCCGTTCGGGACGAGACCGGAGTCGCCCCGGTTGAACCCGCGGTGTCGGCGTCCGCCGAACGCATCCAGGAGGTGGCGGAACAAATCCAGGCCACGCAGGCGGAGGAAGTGCGGGCCAAGGTTGATGAACTGCTCAGCACGGAAGAATCCCTGGCCGGTTTGGAGGCGCAGGCCCAGGCTGAGTTCAGTGCGCTGGCCCGGGAACTCGCGGCGGATGCACCTCAGAAATCCCGCGATGCCCTGAGCGCGGCCTTGGAGGCGCAGGCTCAGGCCGGGCAAGCGCAGACCGAGGCGCTTCAGGCGATACAGGCCATGAAAGAGGCGTCCGGGGCGGTGGTCAATGCTCCCACTCCCGGGGAGAAATCCGCCTTGGAAATCCAGGCCTCCGCCGCCGCGGCCCAGTCCGCTACCGCGCAATTGCGGGCCAAGGATGCCCAGGCAGCCGCCACCACCGCGCAGGAAAATGCCATCCAGCAAATGGGTTTTCAGCAAGGAAACCAGCAAGCCAGGACCGCCCAGTCCCGGGCGGCGGCTGCTCAAGCCGAGGCCAATACGAAACACGACGAAGCGATGGAGATCCGGACCGCGCTGGATGCCTTGAAACGGCAGGCCGGACGTTTGGCGGGAACCGCCGCCGCCGCCGAGCGCTCAAGGGTCCGCCTGGAAGGGCGCATTTCCGAAAAGGAGAGCATTGAGTCGGCGCTCACGGAATCATTGCGGGAGCAGCAGGAACGCATCGACCAACTCAAGCAAGCTGCGGGTGAACCCAATGCCCCAAAGGAGATTGCCGCCCTTTCGAAATCGATCGAACCGGTCCGGAAAAGGCTGGCCGCGGCGAAGACCGATCTTGAAAACATGCATCGGCAACTGGCCGAGGAAGCCCGGAAGATTGCACCTGCCACCGCCGCGGCCGCGAAGGCGGCGGAGGATTTGCAAAAAGCCCCGGATGAACTCCAAGCCGCGCAGGCGGCGGCCTTGCAGGCCCAGCAAAACGCGCGTGTTTTGCAATCCGAGGCTCTGACCG
>JBMOHI010000009.1:0-18803 GCA_049317925.1 Terrimicrobiaceae bacterium | reverse complement strand
GCGGCGCCTCTGTCAGCGATGGAGCCTCGCCCGCCAGCTTCGCGGTTTCCTTCTCTGATTCCGGACGAAGGGAAATTTTTTCACCCTCCGCGGGCACGTACGTCTTTCCCGCGGAAAGCCCGCTTTCGCCCGCTGAACCCCGCCCGGCCAGCCAGTGCACCGCATTGCTGACGAAAAGCGGAAACCCGGCCCGCAAAGGAAAATTCGTGGAGCCGGTGTCGAATCCCGTGGCGATGATCCGCGTCCCATCGGGTTTTTCCAGGGCCAGCACCAGGGGTTCACCGGCGTTTTCCAGAGGGCGGGACACGCGCCATCCCCCGGGCACATCCAGCTTCGTGACCGTTCCGAGGCGGAAGGCCGACACATCGACATTCCAAAAAAGCGGACTTTGCGGATCCGTCAGTTCCATCTGAAGCACCGGCTGCTTTTCCCCTTCCGCATCAAAGGGCGAGCGGCCGAAAAAGAAAAACGCGCCCGATTCCGTTGCGCTGTCGGCGGGAACCCATTGATCAAAAATCACCGCGGCAAAATCCTTGCCCATCCCCGACCGCCAGGCGGACGGTCGCAGGATTTCCACCGCAAGGGCGGGATCGGCCTTCAAGGCTCCTTCCAAAAACGGGTTGCCGTCGGTGACGAGCAGCACGCGCAGGCCTTGTCCGGTGGACAACGCGAGGCGGGCGGTGTCATCCGCCGCGAGGCCGTCCCGGGAGAGCAGCCGGGCAGTAAGAAATCCGCGGCCGGATCGTAGCATTTCCCCGGGAACAACGGTGGAGAAATCCACTTCTGCTCCCGCGGCCACGCGGAACTTCCGCAGGTCAAACGGCCGCCCATCCAGCGAAAGCTCCAGTTCGAGATCGCGCGACGCGGCGGAGAAATTTCCCAATTTGGCGAAGACGACCGCCGATTGCGGACTGGCCGGCAGGGCGCGTTGGGCAAAGGCAAGAATGGCGGCGTTGTCACCGGGCGTACCGACCAGGATCTCCTCGAGATCGGGCGCAGAAGGCAGGGGCCGGTCGGTGATCACAACCAGGCGTTTTTCGCCGGGCGCTCCCGCCAGCAGGCGTCGGGCCAGAGCCAGGGTTTGCTCCAAATCGCCTCCACCATCGGAGGGCGCCAGGGCCTCCAACCGCCCGCGCAAATCCTTCCCGTCGGTCGAGAAGGACGAAACGATTTGCGATGATCCCTCGCTGGAAAGGAGAGCGACCTCGTTATCCGGACCAGCCCGGGCCACGAGGTTCATCGCGGCATTGACCGCCGCGCGAAAGACTTTCCCGTCATCCGCCTGCATGCGGGCCCGCGCATCCAAAACGATAACCGAGCTCTGCCCGCCGCGCGGGCGGGACGGTTCCGGACGGGCCAGGGCCAGCACGAGCAGAAGAAGGATCAACAATTGCAACAGCAGCGAAAACGGATTGCGCAGGCGACCGAGGAATTGGCGGTTGGGTTGACGCTCCAGGACCTTTTGCCAGAACATCAGGGTCGAGACCTCGCGTTCGCTCCGCCGCGGTCGCCGCAGGTAGAGCGCGACAATCACGGGCGCGAGCAGCCCGAGGAAAAGCGCGGCGGGATAAAGAAAGCTCATGGGGAAAGTTGAGGGCAGAGGGTTGCGGGTAGAGAGGAAGACAGGGCGGTGAAGAAACTCATCCTCTCAACTCTCAACAAAAAACTCTCAACCCCTGTCATCGCACCAGTCCATCCCGGCGGAACATCTTCAACACCACGTCGTCAAAAGGGGCATCCGCGAGAATGAAGGAGTACCCCGCGTTGCGTTTCGCGCACCAGGATTTGATGCTTTCCCGGAAGGCCCTCACCTCCTCGCGATAGCGATTGACCAGTCCCGGACCCACCGTCACGGCCAGTTCGCCCGCGCCCTCGCAGTCTCGCAAAAGCAGATCGCCATCGGTCGCGGGATCGCATTCCGCCGGATCCATCACTTGGAGCAGATGCAGGGCAAAGTGCCGTCCTGTCACCGCCGCCAGACCGTTCTCAAATCCGGCGGGATCCAGGCAGTCGCTCAGCACCAAAGCCAGTCCGCGCCGCCGCTGGCTGCGTCCGAAACGCCCCAGGCTCGCGGCCAGATCCGTCGTCCCGGATTCGGCCGGCACGGCCCGCAGAAAGCGCAGGACGTCATGAAAAGCCGCACGGCCGCGCTGATATCCGCTTTCTTTTTGGAGAGTGGAATCGAAATACCACAATCCCACGCGGTCCGTATTGTGCAGCGATAAATACGCCAGCGCCGCCGCCAATTGCCGGGCCAGACCCAGCTTGGAGGAACCGTGCGTTCCGGCGGGCCGCCAGCGCATGGAAGCGCTGCAATCCACCAGAATGGCCACATCCAGGTCTTCCTCCTCCTCGGTCAGCTTCATCATCAGACGTTCGATGCGTCCGTAGATGCTCCAGTCAATCCGCCGCGGATCGTCGCCGGACACATAATTGCGATAATCGGCAAACTCCAGACTGGCTCCCGTGCGCCGGGAACGCCGCTCGGCCCGGCGCGAACCGGCCAGAATCCGTCTCAACTGCAAGCGCACCCGTTCCAAGCGGGCAAGAAAATCCCCGTCGAAAAGGTCGGTGTCTTCAGCCGCGGGCATGGATGACCTATAGACCAGCGCGGAAGATTTTCCATGCTTGGATTGCCGCAATTTCCTGTTTATGAGCCTCCATGGAAACGCGATGCTCAAGCAAAGGCCCGTGAGGAAAACCAATTAAGACCATGGGACAAGAATCGGAGCGTCCGCAGAATACACCCCGTTTGTGAGCACGGCGCTTTCCCTTCGCGAACTTCCGTGGGATTCTGCTTTTTTCGGCCGCCGCATCGCGCGGATCGAAGGCGGACCGGTGACCGCTGGAGTCCTCCGGGAGTGCCTCGACGAGGCGCGCGGCAAATCGTTGGATTGTCTCCATTTGGCCTGTGCCGCGGATGACAAGGAGGGTCTTTTGGCGGCGGGGGAGTGTGCGTTTGATCCCGTGGATTTTCGCCTGCGTTACGAAACGACTGCCAGCGCATTGGCCAGCCGGGAGCGCCCGCCGAACGATGGTCCGGTCGCTGTGCGTGATGCCACGGGGGAGGATGAAGAGGCGCTGCGCCACCTCGTTGTGGGCCTGCACGCCGACACCAGGTTTTACTATGACCGCCAAATTGGTGGGGAATCGGCCGATGCTTTTTATCAGACCTGGCTGTCGAACAGCCTGAAGGATTTCGCGGATGGTGTCTTGGTGGCGGAGGACGAACGCGGGCTCACCGGATACCTCACCTGGAAGCTGGAAGAAGGGCGGTGCGTGATCGGCTTGATCGGCACGGCCGAATCGGCCCGCGGCCGCGGGATCGGACGGCTGCTTATGTCCTCTCTGGGCGAAAGACTTCCTCCCGGCATGACGATTTCCGCCCTGACCCAGGCGAGGAATATTCCCGCCCTGCGTTTCTACCAGCGCTCCGGATTTCAGCCCTGTACGGCGGAATTTTTCTTCCACAAATGGCTGAGAGTTGCCGCGGCGTAATGGAGATTCCTTTTAACAAACCGCTCTTCTTGCCGGAAAGCCTCGCCTATGTTGAGGAGGCCTTCCGGAGTGGCTACACCGCGGGGGGAGGGGCCTTTGGCGAAGCCTGCCAGCGATTTTTTGCCGCGCGTTTTGGTTTTGAAAATTGCCTTCTGACCCACAGTTGCACGGGGGCCCTCGAGATGGCGGCCCTTCTCGCGGACATTGGTCCCGGCGACGAAGTGATTCTCCCGTCCTTCACCTTCACGTCGACCGCCAATGCCTTTGCCCTGCGCAGTGCGGACCTGGTTTTCGCCGACAGCCGGGAGGATAGCCCCCATCTTGATCCGCGGGCCGTGGAGGAGCTGATCACGCCACGGACCAAGGCGATTGTGTGTGTTCACTACGGGGGAGTGGCTTGCGATATGGACCGTCTTTGCGCCCTAGCTGATCGCCATGACCTGCTGCTGATCGAAGACGCCGCCCAAGCCATTGATTCCTTTTACAAGGGGAGGCCCCTCGGGACGTTTGGCGACTTTGCGGCTCTCTCTTTTCACGAAACCAAGAACATTCATTGTGGCGAAGGCGGCCTGTTGGTGGTGCGCGACATGCCGCTCTTCCGCCGGGCGGAAATCCTTTGGGAAAAAGGGACCAACCGCGCCGCTTTCCATCGGGGGGAGACGGACAAATACACGTGGATGGATCTGGGATCCTCCTTTCTGGCCTCGGACATCACCGCAGCGTGCTTACTGGCCCAGCTTGAGGCCATTGACACTATTCAGGCGCGAAGGGTCGCTCATTGGAATTCCTACCTCGAACGGCTTGGCCCCCTGGCCGGTCGCCATGGTTTTCAACT
Organism: Terrimicrobiaceae bacterium; assembly: GCA_049317925.1. Taxonomy (GTDB): domain Bacteria; phylum Verrucomicrobiota; class Verrucomicrobiia; order Chthoniobacterales; family Terrimicrobiaceae; genus CAMASH01. The sequence continues at coordinate 14,470 of JBMOHI010000009.1, read as the reverse complement.
GCCGGTGATCCCTCCTGGAGCCACCGGAAACGGCCACATTTTCCATGTGGTTTTTCATCATTCCGCACAAAGGGATTACATTCTCCGTGAACTGCGTGTGCGGGGCATTCACGCGGTATTTCACTATCGCGCCTTGCATGAGAGTCCTTTCTTCCAGGACCGGCATCGCGGCGGGGAACTCCCTCAAGCCAGTCGCTATGAACGGTGCTTGGTTCGGCTCCCGTTATTCTATGACATGCAGGCTTCCGACATTGAGAGTGTCTGCCGTGCTCTTGAAGAGATCGTGGAGGAGAGGGGTTTCCCCGCGTCCGGCTCGAGAAGCGATGGTGCGGCCTGATTCATGAAAGATGTGGCCAGTCGCCTGGCCAGGGGAAGGACGGGGTGTCGCAATCTTCCGGTGCAAACTCTCACCGTCCGTCGAATAACAACGCCAATGAGCACAGTTGGCAGCTGTGTTCCCCAGTTCGGGTGCGGGAAGCGATTTCCCTTGCGGCGAGGGAGGCAACGGTTTTCATCGGCGTCATGCAAAATTTCCTGACCATTCTTCTGGTGCTGGGTCTCCTCGGACGGGCCGATGCTGATTGGGTGCCAGGGAAATTCACCGAACGCGGCACGCTCCCGGGCAACGCGGTGGCTTGGGAGCGGGAAGTGACCTCGGGTGACCGCACGGTCCGGCTTTCCGGGGTTTCCTTCAGCGAGAAAGATGATGTGTTTCGCGTCATTGAGAACGACCCCGCCGCGCGGAAACCGCTTTTCACGGCCCTGCGGGAAAATGGCGCGTTTGCAGGGGTCAACGGTGGATATTTCCACCCGGATTTCACCCCGCTTGGCCTGGTCATCTCCGGCGGAGAAACGCTGCACGGTTTCGAACGGGCCAAGCTCCTCAGCGGGATCCTGGCGGTGCGCGGCAACCGCATTGAACTCGTGCGGGCGGGGTCCTTCAAAGCCGGAGCGGATGTGCGGGAGGCCCTGCAATCTGGTCCATGGCTGGTGGAGAATGGCGCGGTTGTTCCCGGACTTAATGCCGTCCGACTGGCCCGCCGCACTCTGGTGGCCGGCGACGGGAAGGGGAACTGGGCCATCCTGACGACGTCTCCCGCGACTTTGGCCGAGACGGCGGAGCTGCTCGCCGCCCCGGGACTGATCGGTGGTTGGACGGTCCGAAACGCCCTGAATCTCGACGGTGGTTCCTCGACCATGCTCCTGGCCCTGGCGGGTGAGAATCCCGTGATCGACATCCCCTCCTACGGGCCGGTGCGAAATTACCTAGCCATCATTCCCCGCCGCAGGTAATTTTTCCGGGAAGGACGGTTCCACTCGCGAACGGTCCCCAATCGACTACGTTTATTTGTATGCATATTCACCTCAGCCCCCGTCACCTCACCCTCACTTCCGCCATTCATGGTTATGTCGCGGAAAAAGTCGCCCATCTGGAGCAGATCACCGACGACATCCTGGCCGCCCATGTCGTTCTCCTGCACGATGAGACGAAAACAAAAAAGCACACCGTCAAGGTTCACCTCGCCGTTCCGGGTCCCGACATTCATGCGGAGGACGCGGAGGACGATCTCTACGCTGCCATTGACAAGGTGGTGGACAAACTTTCCCAACAACTGCGTAAACGGAAAACCAAGCTGGCCAGCCACAAGAAACACGTGACGCGCCTGGCCAGCGAGGGCCGGAAGCGTGGTTACACCCACCGCTAAGGGCCAGGGACAACGGGCTGGTGGATTATAAGGTCAAACTTGAGGTCTTTGAAGGGCCGCTCGATCTCCTGCTCTACCTCATCAAACGTGATGAGGTGGACATCTACGAGATTTCGATTGAGCGGATCACGAAGCAATACCTCGAATATATGGAGGCCTTCCAGGTCCTCAATATCGACCTCGCGGGCGAGTTCATCGTCATGGCCGCGAACCTGCTTTACATCAAAAGCCGCACGCTCCTGCCCCGCGATCAGCAAATGGCCGAGGAGGACGCGGAGGATGACGATCCGCGCTGGGAACTCATCCGCCAGCTCATTGAATACAAAAAATTCAAAGAGGCCGCTAACCAGCTCCGCAGCCGCCAAGCCCTGCAGGAACAGCTTTTCCCGCGTTATCCCGTCGTGCCGGACCTGCCCGCGGCCGACACCCTTCTGGTCGGCGAGGTCGGCATTTTCGACCTCATCAACGCCTTTCAGAAGATTCTCAAACGGCTGGAAAAAAACAAACCCGAGGATCTGCGGGAGATTTTTGAGGAAAATTTCACCGTTTCCGATAAGATCGACTATCTGCTTCGGGTCACATCGGGGAACGTCTCGATGCGCTTCGAAGAATGCTTCGCCGAAGCCGCCAGCCGTGCTGAAATCGTCGTCACCTTTCTTGCCATGCTTGAACTCATCCGTCTGAAACAACTGCGCGTCCGCCAGGAGACCCACTTCGAGGAGATCTGGATCGAGCGCACCACCGCCGCCGCCACTCCGAGGGAGGAGGAAGTGGAGGCATGAGCAAAAAGAAATCGTCCAAGAATTCCGCCGCGGCCGCAAACGAAGAGCCGGTCATCGAGGTTGTGGAGGTGGTGGAGTCTGTCGAGTCTGTGGTGGAAGAGGTCGCGTTTGCCGAGGATCTCCCGCCCGCCCCGGAAACGGATGAGCAGGATTCCGTGTCCGTAGAGGACTTCATCCCGCCTGCCGCAGGTGAAGCCAGCCAATCGGTGCATCCCCTAAAGATGATCATCGAGGCCATTCTTTTTGCCTCGCAGAAAGCCGTTTCGGCCAAGGAACTCATCGCCGTCCTGAAGGGAGCCGCCGACGCGGACAAGGAAAACCTCGTCACCGCCGCTTTCGCCAAGGTGAAGGAGCCCGCGATCCAGGCCGCCATCGAGGAAATCGAGAAGGAGTGCGCCGACCCCTCGCATGTTTATGATCTGCGCGAGAATGCCGCCGGTTGGCAGCTCGTGACCAAACCCGATTTCTCTCCCTGGCTGCGTCAGCTTTATCCCGAGAACCGTCCTTCCCGCATCAGCGCCCCCGCGCTGGAAACGCTCGCCATCATCGCCTATCGCCAGCCCATAACCCGCGCGGACATTGAAGCCGTGCGCGGCGTGGCGGTGGATGGTGTGATGCAGACCCTGCTCGATCGCGGTCTGGTCAAAATCGCCGGCCGGGCCGAGATCCCCGGGCGCCCATTACTTTACGAGACGACGCAGAATTTCATGGAGCACTTCGGCTTGAAAAATCTCGACGACCTGCCCAACGCCATGGAACTCCGCAAGATCAACCTGCCCAAGGCGGAAGTGCCGGCCGAGGAAACGCCGGCTCAGCCCGAGATTCCCGCCGTGGACGCCGAGGCCGCGCCCGCCGAACCGGAGACTCCCGCCGAGGAAGTGCCGGTGTCCGGCGAAAGCGCCGCCTCCGATGAGCCATTGACGAAGGACCAGTGACCATTGACCAAATGCCATGAGTGATCTCGATCCCTTGCGCGCCAAAATTGACGCGATTGATACCGAACTCCTCCGCCTGCTCAACGAACGGGCCACGGTGGCGAAGGAAATCGGCACGATCAAGAATCGCGACGGCCTGCCGATTTATTCGCCCGAACGCGAAAACCGTGTCCTGCGCAGCCTGGTCGAGCGCAGCAACGGGCCGCTTACTCCCGAAGCCATCCGCGCGATTTATCGCGAGATTATGTCGGCTTCGCTGGCCTTGGAGAAGGACATCGCCATCGCCTGTCTCGGCCCGGCCGGCTCGCCTTCGCATCAGGCGGCCAAAAGCAAATTCGGATCGAGCGTGCGTTACCATTTCTTCGCGGATGTCGCGGAGGTTTTGGCCGAAGTGAAGAGCGACAAGGCGGATTGCGGCGTGATTCCCATCGATGATCCGGATCATGGCCTGGCCAACCAGACGCTCGATCAACTGGCCGAAACTGAGCATCTCTCCGTCTGCGCCGAGATCTTTCTGACCAGCGAAAGCAATGACGACGCCCACACCGCCGCGCGGTTTTTCGTCATCGGGCGCAATTCCAATCCGCCCTCCGGTCACGACATGACCCTGCTCATTCTGCGAATCGAGGACAAACCAGGCGCGCTGGTTTCCGCCTTGGAGCCGTTCAAAACCCTCAGCATCAATCTGAGTCATTTTGCCAGCCGTCCCGCCTCGCGCGGCAGTCAGGATATCTTCTTCTTTGTCGAGGCGGCAGGACACACTCGCGATTTGCAGATGGTCGATCTGTATCAGAAACTTTCCAAACGATGCCGGGCGGTCAAGGTGCTCGGCAGTTATCCCAGATCGGTGGCCTGAAGCGGCATGGGGGAATTTTTATGATTATCGAAAAATACACTTTTGGCAGCGGCGACCGTTTTGCGCATGAGGGCGAGGCCCAATTGCGCGCGGTGGTGGAGTCGCAGAAAGCCGGCATCGACGTGCATCCGGTCTGGAACAAGTCCAACCGCGAGCACACCATCATTAACAGCCGTCCGGACGATCTGCGGGCCGAGGCCGACGCCGCCGTGGCCACGCTGGGCTGGAAAAAACCGTATTACGTCGATGCCGACCATATCGGACTCAAAACGGTGGATTGGTTTTTGGCGGCCAGCGATTTTTACACGCTGGATGTGGCGGATTTTTCCGGCAAGCCCGCGGATGACGCCAGCATCGAGGCTTTCGTGCAGGCTGTGGAGCAGTATACCGGCGAATTGGTCATTCCGGGAATCGCCCAGCCGTTTGCTCTCACCACCGAAGCGGTGCGGGCCACGGCGAGCAAATTCCTCTTCGCCATGCAGGAGGCAGGCCGCATTTACCGGTACGTGGCTGAGAAAAAGGGCGCGGAGAATTTTGTGACCGAGGTTTCGGTGGACGAGACGGATTCCCCGCAGACGCCGGTTGAGCTGTTTCTCATTCTGGCCATGATCGCGCGGGAGGAGATCCCGGTTCAAACCATCGCGCCGAAATTCACCGGGCGTTTCAACAAAGGCGTCGATTACGTGGGCGACCTGGCGCAGTTTGAGAAAGAGTTCGATGAGGATTTGAGCGTCATTGCCTTTGCCATCCGTGAATTCGGCCTGCCCGCCTCGCTTAAGCTCAGCGTCCATTCCGGCAGCGACAAGTTTTCCCTCTATCCCATCATCAACAAGCTGATCAAAAAGCACGACAGCGGCCTGCACGTGAAAACGGCCGGCACGACGTGGTTGGAGGAAGTCATCGGCCTGGCCGAAGCCGGCGGCGAGGGCTTGCAGATCGCCAAGGATATCTACGCCGGGGCGCATCCCAAGGCGGCCGACCTCATCGCGCCCTATGGTCCGGTGGTGGATATTGACGTGGCCCGGTTGCCATCCGTAGCGGAGGTGCAGGGTTGGACCTCGGAAAAATTCGCTGCCACCTTGCGTCACGATCCGTCCCATGCGGATTACGATCTGCAGTTCCGGCAGTTCATTCACGTCTCGTTCAAGATCGCCGCGCAAATGGGCGCCCGCTACACCGACGCGCTCAAGACCCATCGCGAGATCATCGCGGCGAACGTGACCCACAATTTGCTCAACCGGCACATTCTGCCCATTTTCGGATAAACCCGGCCCGGTCCCGTGGCGTCTTGTCCTTGTCGCGGAAACCGTGAAGTTTCCGGAAAAGGCTGCCCGCTGGATGAGGAAAAGGCTGCACCGGCAGGCAAGGGTTGTCATTTTCCCTGCTCTCGAATAAACCAAGCGGGCGCATGGAGGAGACGGTTCGGTTCCAGCATTTTGAAGTCCTGAAAAAGGAGGACGGTTCGCTTTTTGAACTGGGCCGCGGGGCCATGGGCATCACTTATAAAGCCTTCGACACCAATCTGCGGTGTCATGTGGCGCTGAAGGTGATCAACGGGGCCTATCTGAACAGCGAGGTAGCCCGCCAGCGGTTCCTGCGTGAGGCGCGGGCAGCGGCGGCGTTGCGGCATCCGAATGTGGCGACGGTGTTTCACCTCGGGAGTGAGGACGACAACTATTTCTATGCGATGGAGTTTGTCGATGGGGAGACCGTCGAGGCCTACATGAAGCGCGAGGGAGCGGTGCCGGCACCCATGGCGCTGGAGATCGCCTCGCAGGTCAGCCGGGCGCTGGGAGCGGCCCATCGTCAGGGACTGGTGCATCGCGATATCAAGCCGTCGAACCTGATGTTTGTGCATGAGGATGGCGGGGACGATTTCACGGTGAAGGTGATCGATTTCGGCCTGGCCAAGAGCGCGACGGCGGGCGAGGACGTGGCCACGCTGACGGCGGGTGGTTTCCTGGGCACGCCCCATTTCGCCAGTCCGGAACAGCTCGAGGAACGGGAGATTGATGTGCGGTCGGATATCTATTCGCTGGGCGTGACGCTGTGGTTCATGCTGGCGGGAAAAACGCCCTTCAGCGGGTCGCTGGCGCAGGTGATGAGCCAGCATTTGCATCGTGAGCCGCCGTTTGAATCGCTGGAGGGTCAGTCGCCCGCGGTGGTGGCGTTGCTCAAGCACATGATGCAGAAGGATGCGGCGGACCGGCCGCAGACGCCGTCGGAATTGCGGGCGGAGATTGAGGCGTGTCTGACCGGATTGGGCAGTGCCAAGGCGGCTCCCAAAGGGGTGAGCAGCGACCTTTTTGAGACGACGGTGATCGGGCCCGAGCCCCCGGCAATGGACGGGGTGGAGCTGGCTTCGGGGGTCCTGCTGGCCGAGCGCTTCCGGCTGCTCGATGAGGTGACGGCGTCGGATCACGGGCGGATGTTCCGGGCCCAGGGCGTGGAGGATAATGCCGTGGTGGCGGTGTTGATCCTGCATTCGGGCGCGCTGGCCACCTCGGAGGCGTTCACGCGGCTGGAGGAGGAAGTTGAGAAACTGCAGCGGCTCAAACATCCCGCGTTCCAGCGCATTCTTTCGCTCGAGCATGCAAACCATCACACGTTCCTGGTTCTGGAATGGGTGGAAGGCACGGCGTTGCTGGATGTGCTGCGCACGCGGCGGGCGCTGCCGCCGGGTGAAGCGAAAGTGTTGCTCACGCCGCTGGCGGGGGCATTTGACGAATTGGGCGGGGCGGGGTTGAGCTGCCCGGACATTGCGGTTCATGAAATCCTGCTCGCCGGCGGAAATCCGGCTGCTCCGAAATTCCTTCCGCTGACCACGACGGGCTCGCGCACGCTGGCGCCGGAGGCCACGATGGTGGCGTCGTCGTTTTCCATGATGAAGGCCAGCGGGGCCTTCGCGGGCAATCCGGCGAATGCCTATGTGTTTGCGGTGGGTTCGCTCGCTTACGAAATGTTGGGCGGGGTGCGCGGCGGGAGCTCGACGGGTGGATATGTGCCGATCCCCGGTCTTTCCGAGGCGGGGAACGCGGCCCTGCGCAAAGCCCTGAATCCCGGGCAGGGATTTGCCAGCGCGTCGGCCTTTGTGGCGGAGCTGGATGACGCGGGTCCGGCGGTCCCCGCGGCGGTCGCGCCGATTGCGCCGCTGCTCTCGAAAACACTTAACCCTCCGCCCGTGCCGGTGCCGGAGAAATCCAAGCGTCCGGTCTTGCCATGGATCCTTGCGGGAGCGGCGGTGCTGCTGCTGGCCGGGGGATTGGGAATCTGGGCCGCGCTGGTTTTCCTGCGACCAGAAAAGGCGCAGCCCCTTGTGGCAGCCGCTGAGACGCCCGCACCTACTCCGGTTCCGCAAGCGACAGCGACGGCAACCCCGGTTCCGGCTGCGACGCCGGACCAGCGGAAGGATGCCTACCGGGAAGTTTTGGCCTTGGCGGAGGAACTGCAGAAGCAGGACAATATCGCAGCGGCCTTGAGCACCTACGCGGGGGCGGCGACGAAGTTTCCCGAGGAAAAAGAACCGCAGGCTGCGCTGGAGACCCTGACCGCAGGATTGCGGGCGCGTTCCGCCAGCCTGACAGCGGGTGAGCTTTCCGCCCTACGTCTGCCTCTGGAACAAGCGGCGACGTTGAACGTGAAGTCAGCACAGATGCTCCTGGGGGAGACCTTGCTGCAAAGCGATTCCTCGGATGCGTTGAAGTGGTTCCTGGCCGCCGCCAATCAGGACCAGACCGAGGCGATGATCATGGCCGGCCAAATGCTGGCCAGCGGCAAAGGCGTTCCCGCACCCGACCTGGAGGGGGCGGCCCACTGGTTCTCGAAAGCGGCCGAGAAGGGGGACCCGGCCGGAAAGTACCTGCTGGCGGAGTGCCTGTTTTATGGCAAGGGCGTTCAGAAAGATCCCAAGAAAGCGATCGAGCTGCTTGTGGCCGCCGCGGAGTTGAACGAAGTGCGGTCGATGAACATGCTGGGGGACCTGTATCGCAAAGGCGTTCCCGGATTTCTGAACGTCGATCCGGCGGAATCGTTCCGGCTCTTTACCAAAGCCCGCGAGTTGGGATCGTGGGATGCCTGCGGTTACCTCGGAGTTCTTTATATGCTGGGTGAGGGTGTCGAAAAAGCGGACGAAACCAAGGCGGCCGAACTCTTCCGCGAGGGCGCGGAAAAAGGGAACCCGCTCTGCATGGCTTTCTATGCGCAATGCCTGCTCGGCGGCCAGGGCACGGCCAAGGATCCGGCTGCGGCCAAGGACTGGTACGTGCGGGCGGCCCGGGGCGGGAATCGCGGGGCTGTTGAGTGGTGCAAAAAAAACAATATTCCGTTGGCAAACCCGCTGTGACTTCCTGCTTTCGGGATTTGTGGCCAACCCGGGTGAAGCTCAGGGATATTTCGTTCCACTAATTCTCTTGGTTCGTTTACGGTGGTTTTCGCGAACATGCATGCCGCTCTACAGACTGAATTTTTTCCCAAGTCGAGACTTTCGGTTGATGCGTTGAGAGACTTCTCGGACGCTGCAGCCGGATTACGAGGAGCTGTTCATACGCGACCGGAGGTTGCGGAGTTCATCCTTGATGCGGTGGGTTGGTCGGAATCGCACCCCTTGGATTCATTTTGTCTTCTGGAGCCGTCTGTGGGTGAGGGTGATTTTCTTTTACCTGCGGCCAAGCGCTTGATTTCCAAGGTTAGTCCGAACGACTTAAGGGTTCAAAACTGCATTCGTGCTGTTGAGGTCAACCGGGCGTCCTTGCAGATTTGCCGCGATCGGGTTCGGACTCTTTTGCTTGAAGCGGGCTGGTCTGCGGATGTGGCGCAAAGGGTCTTGGAGAAATGGTTGCTGCACGACGATTTTCTCACAATTCCTCTGGAGAGAACTTTTACACATATTGTGGGTAATCCGCCGTATATCCGTCTGGAAAATCTCCCCAAGGATTTGCTCAAAGCCTATCGCTCCCGCTGGCGCTCGCTTTTCGATCGCGCGGACCTTTATGTCGCTTTTATCGAGAAATCCCTCGAGCTCTTGAATCCTGACGGGCGGTTGGGATTTATCTGCGCAGACCGATGGATGAAAAATCGCTATGGAGGTCCCTTGCGCAGCATTGTCGCTCATGAATATCACTTGGAATCGTACGTGGATTTTACCGGCTGCCCGGCATTCTTCGATGAGGTGGATGCGTATCCTGCAGTGACTGTAATACGGAAAGGCAAAGGTGACACGACTCGGGTCGCATTCCGTCCCGCGATTTCCAGGGAGATTCTGATCCCCTTGGCCAGGGCACTTGCGTCTCATGTAAAACACCCACACGTGAAGGATGTCTCTGGAATCTGCCGCAACGATCGGCCCTGGTCCTTCAACGAAAACGGAGGAATGGATATCGTTCGGAAGCTTGAGGATCGGTTTCCCATTCTGGAAGGTGCGGGGTGCAAGGTTGGCATTGGAGTTGCCACCGGAGCCGACGCCGTTTTCATAGGTTCCGATGCCAAGCTTGATGTCGAGCCCGAGCGTAAACTGCCGCTGGTGACCACCAAAGACATTCGAAATGGTCGGGTTGAATGGGGCGGGCATTTCGTGCTGAATCCCTTCGAGGTGGGAGGCGGATTGGTTGATCCTGATTCCTACCCCAGATTTCGCGCCTACATTGAGAGCCATCGTGAAATCATGCAGAAGCGGAACGTGGCCGGTCGGAATCCCAAGGGATGGTTTCGGACTATCGATCGGATTCATCCACGCTTGGCCCAAACTCCCAAGCTGTTGATTCCCGATATCAAGGGCAACGCCCATGTCGTTCTAGAAAATGGCAGTTATTACCCTCATCACAACCTATACTTTGTTACCTCGGAATCTTGGGATTTGGAGGTTCTGCGGATGATTTTGAGCAGTCGCGTTGCGCTCGCGTTCATCGCTGCGTACAGTCCGCGCATGCGGGGTAATTTTTTGCGTTTTCAGGCCCAATATCTTCGGCGCATCAGGATTCCCCCGATTCAGGCCATGGACCAAGTTTTGCAAAAAAATCTACTGGCTGCCTCGTGCTCCGCCCAGGGCGAGCAGGACGCGATGATTCAGCAACTATACGGCTTGAGCGACGCGGAGTGGGAAAGGTTGGATTCGTCAATTTCAACCGTGTAAATTAATGCCTCCCGCTTTAATTGATTTTAAGGAGCGTCTGAGTCAGGCAACTCGCGCCTTTTGGAGGGGCCGTCGGGATGCGGTGAAGAAGCAACAAGCCTCAGGCAGGTTGGATCAGGGAAACCGGGGAGCTGTGACTGGAGGAAAGAACATGGATGGATTTCGCGACATGGTTGTCGATGTGGTCCACCGCTACGGTCCCGAGGGGTGTGAAGTGCATCGAGGGAAAACTATGGTCGTTCTGCCGGGGTTTTTTCGGCCAACGAAACAGTGGGATATACTTGTGGTTTATCGCGAACGGCTCCTTGCCGCCATGGAGTTGAAGTCTCTTTGCGGGCCTTCATTCGGCAACAATGCCAATAATCGATGCGAAGAGGCCATGGGCAGTGGTTATGATTTTCGCAAGGCCCAAGGGGAAGGTTTGTTCGGTCCAGGTGCATCACCTTTCCTTGGCTACTTTCTGCTCGTCGAGGATGAGCCGCGTTCGCGGCAGCCTGTCAGTGCCAAGTCTCCACATTTCCCAACTGACAAGGTCTTTCACTGCTCTTCGTACCAGCAACGCATGAAAATTCTTTGTGAAAGGATGGTTGAGCAGCAACTATACTCCTGCGCCTCCGTCCTCGTGGCACCAAATGATCCAAAGTCCGGAACATCCTCTCATCTTTCGAATCAGACGGCCTTCCGGTTTCTGCTTTCCCGCCTTGCCGGGCATCTTGCCAGCGAAGCGGATTTAGAAGGGAGCGGAAACAGGCTGAATGATGCTCCTGATCTTTACGAGAGCGGTTCCTTGCTCGCGGGAGAGTGGTTCACATCCATTGAGTCTTCCGAAGATTTTCAAGAATAGGTTGAAGATTTTGACATCCATAAAATATTCCGTTGGCAAACCCGCTGTGACGGGATAATTCCCGTCTCCCTTTCCATGAATATCCACGAATACCAAGCCCGGGAGCTTTTCGCCAAATTTGCCGTTGCCACCCAGCCCGGTGGCGTCGCCTTTACCCCGGAAGACGCGGAAGCGGTCGCGGCCAACCTCGGGGGCCGGATCGTTGTGAAAGCCCAGATCCATGCGGGCGGGCGGGGCAAGGGAACGTTTAAAAACGGCTTCAAGGGCGGAGTGCATCTTTGCGACACGCCGGCGGAGGCCCGAGACATCGCGGGCAAGATGCTCGGCCAGGTTTTGGTGACGCACCAAACCGGGCCCGATGGGAAAGAGGTCGCCAAAGTATTTGTGGGCGAGGCGGTGGATATTACCCGCGAGTTGTATTTTGCCATTCTGCTCGACCGGGCGACCTCAGCGCCCATTGTCATTGCCAGCACCGAGGGCGGGGTGGACATCGAGTCGGTGGCCGAACACACGCCTGAAAAAATCCTGCGCCTCGGAGTGAATCCCGCGCTTGGACTGCTGCCGTATCAGACCCGCAAGATCGCGGTGATGCTCGGACTGACCGGCAAGCTCATGAACCAGGCGTCCAAGCTCTTCACCAATCTCTACAAGCTTTTCATCGATTCCGATTGTTCGATGGTGGAGGTCAATCCTCTCGTCGTGACGGGGAAAGGGGAGCTCCTCGCGCTGGATGCGAAGTTCGGGTTCGACGACAATGCGCTTTACCGTCAGCCGGAGATTCTCGCCATGCGGGACAAAACCGAGGAAGACCCTCGCGAAGTCGCCGCTTCGGAATTTTCCCTCAACTACATCGGACTCGACGGCAATATCGCCTGTCTGGTCAATGGTGCCGGACTGGCCATGGCCACGATGGACATCATTCAATACGCCGGGGGCAGTCCCGCCAACTTCCTCGATGTGGGCGGCGGGGCCAGCAAGGAACAGGTTTTCGCGGCGTTCCAAATCATTCTGGGCGACAAAAACGTGAAGGGAATTCTGGTCAATATTTTCGGCGGCATCATGGACTGCAACATCATCGCCACCGGCATCGTGGAAGCCGCCCGCGAGATCGGGCTGAAGATTCCCCTCGTCGTCCGCCTCGAAGGCAACAATGTCGAGGCGGGGAAGAAAACCCTGGCCGAGAGCGGCCTCGCCCTCATCACTGGAGAGAATATCCTCGACGCCGCCCAAAAAATCGTGGCTGAAGTCAAAAAAGCCGCTTGATCCTTATGAAAATTCTCGAAATCGCCTTCTCGACTTATCCCGTGACCGACATGGCGCGGGCGCGGGCGTTTTACGAAGGGGTGCTGGGACTCACTCCCACCATGGATCACGATTTGGGCGAGGGCGGGCATTGGGTCGAGTATGACATCGGCACGGGCACGCTCGGCTTGGGACGTTACCCGGGCTGGAGCCCTACCAAGGACGGCTGCACCGTTGGTCTGGAAGTCGAAGACTTCGAGGAAGCTGTCGGACATCTGAAATCCGCCGGAACGCCCGTCACCATGGGGCCGATGGAAACTCCCGTTTGCCATATGATCATGGTCTCCGATCCCGACGGCAACCCGCTCTGCATTCACAAACGCAAGGCGAACCATTAGTCATTCGTCATTAGACATTTTTTCCCATGTCCATCCTCGTCACACCCGATACCAAAATTCTCGTCCAAGGCATCACCGGCAGCTTTGGGGCCCGGCACGCCCAGCTCAGCCTCGACTACGGCACCAAAGTGGTCGCGGGCGTCACTCCCGGAAAGGGCGGACAGCTTTTTTCCAATGTCGTGCCGATTTTCGACACGGTCGATGAGGCGGTCAACGAAACCGGGGCGACCGTCTCGGTGATTTTCGTCCCGCCGCCGTTCGCGGCGGACGCAATTCTTGAAGGTGTGGACGCCGGGCTCGATCTCGTCGTGGCCATCACGGAGGGCATCCCGGTCAACGACATGGTCAAGGTGAAGCAGGCCATCCGGGGATCGAAGACCCGCTTGATCGGCCCGAATTGTCCGGGTCTCGTCACGCCGGGCACCGGCAAGGATTCCCACGGTGGCTGCCGCATCGGCATTGCCCCCGGTTACATTCACAAAAAAGGCAACGTCGGCGTGGTCTCGCGCAGCGGCACCCTCACGTATGAAGCGGTCTGGCAACTCACTACCCGCGGATACGGACAAAGCACCTGCGTTGGCATCGGCGGCGATCCGGTCAATGGGACCTCGCATTTGGATGTCCTGAAAATGTTTAACGACGACCCGGAAACCGAAGCCATCATCATGATCGGTGAGATCGGCGGCACGGCCGAGGAAGAAGCCGCCGCTTGGGCCAAGGAACATTGCAAGAAACCCATCGCCGCGTTCATCGCCGGAGCCACCGCGCCTCCCGGGCGCCGCATGGGTCACGCCGGAGCGATCGTCAGCGGCGGCAAAGGAACGGCCGCGGCCAAGATCGAAGCCATGCTGGATGCAGGAATCGCGGTGTCGCCCACGCCTGCTGAAATGGCGGAGACGTTGATCGCACGCTGGGGAAAGTAAGCGGGGATTCCTGTCAGCCCGCGGCAAATTTTACGGGCCGGCGGATTTTTTCTTCCACTCCTCGGCGATCGGACGGATGCTCGCCACGAAGCGGGCGGTGCGGGCTTCCTGGCCTTCCTGGTTGAGATGATAGGAGGTGTCGTAGAAATCGCTGCGGGGGAGAAGCAGGGAATTCGCGTTTCCGAAAAGCCGGATGCCCAGTTTTTTAAATCCCTTGCGGATTCCTTTCAGGTTCTGCTGCGGGACGGGTTGATGGAGTCCAGTGTGGTCCAACGTGTTCGGGTAAGTTGCCGCGACTTCGACATGGTGTTCCCGGCACCATTCGGCAAAGGCGCGAAGTTGCTTCCAGGCATATCCTGAGCGCGGCAAGCCGGGCGTATTCAAGGCCCCGGTCGGCTGGGTTTCTTCCATGCGGGTTTTGATGGCTTCCGTCATCGAGGCCCTGGTGTGCCCGGCCCGGTCGCCGGATTGGTTCATGACCGCGCGGGTTTCCTGCGCGCAATTCTGCAACATCAACTGATACTGCTCCGGAGTGAAAGTATGGAGCTTAAGCCAGGAGGAAAGACCGGGGCTGAAAAAGCATTGCAGGGCCTGGTTGAGACTTAGAGCAAGTTAAATAATACTATAGCCGCACGAGGCGAACCAATTTCGGGCGTC
>JBMOHI010000008.1:0-19165 GCA_049317925.1 Terrimicrobiaceae bacterium | reverse complement strand
CATCCGGCCACGCAATCCGCGCGTGGATGGTCTCTCCTTTTCGCACTCTCTCCGACAGTCCCTCGATTTGAACCGGGATAGGCTTCCAAGGTTGGAGGGCGGACGGGGAGCGGCCCATGAGAAACAAATGTCCGGCCAGAAGCCTGGCCCCGGTCGCGACGCTCCATTCCTCCTTCACATTGTAGGCATCGGTCTGCGAGCGGTCGTAAAATGCAAAGCGATCGAGGGCGGGGAAAAACTGTTTCCGCAAACCGTTTGTCCCCGCGATCTGGAAAGGCTTCAAATTGTGGGGAGTCGAAACGACATTGCCGATCGGGATTCCCGGTGCCGCCAGGCGGCGGTCATCGTTGAGCGAGATCCGGTTGACCGCCTCCCGCCGCCAGACCGGCCCGCCCCCGCTGATCAGCGCGCGGTCCATCGGGTTTCCTCCCGCCTCGTAGGCGGCCCAAAGTGCGATGGCGCGCAGGAGTTCCTTCCGTTTTGTCGCGTCGGGTTCGAGGAGCGAGGCGCAGAGGACGTCGAGCGCCGGGTCCATGGCCCAGAACCAGCCAGCCTGCGCGCGCCGCTTCGAGGAGAGGGAAAAGGGCAGGCCATAGGCGTTCCCCCGCGAGAGCGCAAGGTGGGTTTCGGCCGCCTGCTGGAGGACCGTTTGCATTTTGGCGAGGTAGGCGGGGCGGCAGGTTCCCGCCGGCAGGAGGCCGGATTTTTCCGCGAGCCCGTAAACTCTGGCGGCCGAGCCATACGATTCATACAGGGGCAGCCAGCCCCATTTTTTGTCCCGCCCATCGAGCGGATCCGGCCACCAGCTCATCAGGTCGTCCTCGTATTTCCTTTCTCCGGTGGCGACAAAAAGCGAGGCGGCCGCGTAGCAAAGCTCATCGCGATGGGCATCATAATTCCCGTAGTGGCTGATCGCCTGGTAGCTGCCGTCAAAGCCATGATTGGCGATCGCCTTCTTCAAAAACGCATAGCCGCGTATCCCGGCGGCCAGGCATTTTCCGGCCAGCGCGGGATCGTGGCGGAGCAGGGCGGGTGACCCGGCCAACTGCGCCAGTGCCCCGGTGCAGGCGGCGGTGGCCGCAGTGTTTTTTGGAAAGACGACCTGCGGGTCGCCATCTTCCGGAAGGACATCCAGCTCGTAGGCCCGGTTTCTCGGATAGACCAAAAAGTAAAAGCCCCCGTCTTCGTCCTGCATCTTGAGAAGGAACCGCGCTTCATGGATGGCGATCTGAAGGGCATCCGGGACCCCGTCGCCACTTTCCGGCAGTCCCAGATTATCGAGCCCCGCGACTCCCGGGAAATGATCCGTGGCCAGCACGAGCGCGTGGATCAGCTGCGCGGAGTTGATCACATATTTGCTGTAGTCTCCGGCATCGTAATGCCCGCCGCTTACATCCACGGTCCCCTGCCGGACGAACGGATAAAGCGACTTTCCCACCTGATCCAGGATCGGGGCATTCTGCTTTTCCGGATCGGTGTTCTTTTTGGCCATATCGGCAAGATGCTTATTGGTGGCCTTGAACTCCGGGCCGTCCGTGGGGATTTCCGCCGGGCGCAGGTGTGAGGCCGGATGTCCAAAGCGCGTGAATGGCGGGGCTTTTGCAAAGCCGCTGCGCTGGTGATAGAGCCCGAGCGCGAGGAGTCTCGCCGCCATGGCCGGCGCCGCACCGTCAATGAGGAATTCCTCCGAACGCCCGAGCCCGGGCACTTCGATCCGATACCGGCCGGGGGTTGTCAGCGCGCTGAAATCCAGCCGCCAGACCTTCTGGTGCCAGATCCAGTCCTTTTCGGTCTGCCGTTCCAGAGGCCCTTCGAAAACAATCTGCCCTTTCTGATCCACGATGCGGGCTTCGGCCGGACCCGGCAGATCCATCTCCCCCAGCGATCCGAGATCGTAGGAGACGAAGGCGGATTTTGGCGCCGGCGGCGCGTAGCCGAACCGCGAAAAATGGATGGCCGGGGAGTGCCGCTCAGGCGAATTGTCAGCCGTCAGGGGATGCGGCCAAAGCTTCCCGCTTCGATCAGTGACCTCGACGGTGGCGCCTTCCGGCACCGGATCTCCGAGTTCCAGAAAAAGCTGCTGCAGCAGACGGAGATCAAATTTGTCATAAGCCGCGTAGATCGGGAGCCGGCGCAGGCCGGCGTGCCGCACGCGGATCTCCTTCCCCGCGGCCCGGACTTCAAAGGCGTCCGGGGCAGGGATTTCCAGAGAGAAATCTTTTTTCTCCAGAGCCGCCCAATCCGAGAGGGGCTCCGCGAAGCTCTTCCGTGAGGCGATAGAGCGGATCTCCAGGAGCCGCGGAGTGAGCAGCCGGAGGTTCAGGCTTCCGGCTTCCGGCAGCGAGGTGGCTTCCGGAAAAAAGCGATCGCCCGCGCGGCTGCCTGCCAGCAGCGCGAAGTGGCAGGCGAGCGCGAGGCTAAGCGCCCGCCAGTTCCCGATACGTTTGCACATACTCATCCATCATGCGCTCCGTGTTGAAGCGGGTGGCATTGGCCGGCCCCGAGGCACTGAGCGCCGGGAGTTCCCCCCACCCTGCGGCAATCGTGCGGGCCGCCTCCGCCGGATCGGCCGGATCAAAATAGAGCGCCGCCGTTCCGCCCACCTCGGTCATCGGAGGGCGGTTGGTGGTGAGCACCGGGCATCCGCAGGATTGCGCCTCGAGAATCGGCCATCCGAAACCCTCACAGAGCGAGGGGAAGATCATCGCCTTGGCCCGCGAATAGAGCGCGCGCAGGTCTTCCGAATCGATGTTCACCTGCGGGATGACCAGTCCGGAAAGGGATTCCTCCTCAACGATCGCCTTCATCTCCGGGGTGAACGAGCGCCCGACCATGACGAGCCGGAGGTCGTCCGCCGCGCGCAGTTCGCGGAGCCGCGCGAAGATCCGCAGGGCGCCGGCCCGGTTTTTATACCAGATGTTCGCCCCGACATGCAGGATGTAAGGCTGCCCGGAGGCTCCACCCAGCAGCCGCCCGACCCGCTCCCGCGCCTCCGCTTCCGGCATGGGCGAATAGGGATGGTTCGGGCCGATGAGGATCGTCCGGATGCGGCTGTCGGGAATCGTCGAGACGGCCTTCAGCGCAAGCCGTGTGGTCTCTGAAACACACACCACCCGCTGCGCGCGGTTGAGCCCGCGCAACAGCATTTTCTGGTAGAGCCGCGTGTTCCAGCCGAACGTCATGTAGGGGCTGCGGCCCAGGGCGGCTTCGATGCCCATCACGTCGTGGCAGGTCACCAGATGCGGGACGTCCCCGAGGGGGCCTGTGTAGTTGGCATAAGCCTGGTCGCAGATGTGAAAAATATACGGGGTCCCGGCCGCCCGGGCGCGCCGGCTGGCACGGCGGAGTTCGCGCGGAAAAAGCACCAGCTTATCCACCAGCCCGGCCAGGGGCCGGAGCTTCTTCGGCACGAGCTTCGAGGCCCCCAGGATGGCCCGCGGTTTCAAGACGTCGACCCCCAGTCCCCGGGATGTCAGATGCGCGCGCAGCAGCTCGGTGAACCGGCCCATGCTCGTGGTCATGTCCCCGGTTCCATAGGCCCCGACAAGATAGATATGCGGCCCGGTCATTTCGATGCGGGGGAAAGTGTGGTCGTGCGGGTGTCCTTCCAGATCCCCTTGACCTTCGCGGATTTGAGCCGGGAGTTGGAAACGAGAAACACGGCCAGATCAAACGGGGTGGCGGCCGCGGCGAGGATCAGGAATTTGAGTTTTCCCAGGCCCCTGGCGAAGCCAACCCGCCGCCACCGCATCAGGAGCGACGGCGTGTCCATGACCCACCAGCCCCGGATTTTCACTTCGTTGCGAATGACCCGCAAAAACCACTCCGGATCGCTCCGGGAAAGTTCCAGCAGAACGGAGAAGACCGGACGCTCGGGGATTTCGGTTCGCACGAATTTTGTCAGATAGGTGTACAGCGTATGTCCGATGGCCTGACGGATCTGGTGGTTCCAGATATCCTTCAGTTTCGTGTAGCACTCAAAAAGATGGCTGGCTCCCTCGGCCCGGACAATGAGGGAATTGTCCACCGCATGACTGAACCCTCCCGTGCAGAGGATCTGCTTGAGATACCCGTCATCGACGATGAGGCCTTTGGGCATCCAGACCTGGCGAAGCGCAGAACCTCTCGCGCAGTAGAGTTGCCCGGTGAGCTGGCCCGGGGCGGCGCGGGTCATTTTTCCAGCCCCCAGAAGGATTCTGTCCAACGGAGAAAGGCGGGTTTTGCGGGTAAGGTGTTTGACCGGAAGGTCTGTCGAAATAAGGGCATGGGGCGTGACCTCGAGCGTCCGCCAAAGAGCATCCAAAGTCCCGGGAGTGAGGAGTTCGATGTCGGCATCCATCAGGATAAAATAGTCCACATCCGGCGGGCTCAGCTCGTGAACAAGATGATTCCAGGCATTTGATTTTCCTCCCTCCGCGAGTGGTTCCACGCGGCAGGAAAGAGCCGGAAGGTTCGTCTTCAGCCGACGCAGCGCCTCCGCTGCGACTGCGGACGTGCTGTCCGTGCATCCGTTTGGCACCACCAGAATCTCGATTAAAAAATCCCGACCGTCAGCGTGTTGGAGAAGGCTTTGGGTGCCAAGGCTGGCAAGCGTGGCCACAATGGAATTCTCTTCATTCCATGCCAGCAATCCGATCACGATTTTCATAGAATGGTTTCTAGGGACGTTTCAGGGATAGTGTTTCCAGAGGGCCCGGCAATGTTCTTCCAACGCCATTCCGCGCAAAGCGGGAGCCCCGAGCAGACGGGCGGCTTCGGGCGCGGCTGAACCGTCCAGAAGCAGGACAAGAGCTTTCCAAATCCGGGAGCGCGGATGGTCTCCCCAACAAAACGGCAGGTGTTCCGGTCGCCGCAGATCCCGGATCTGACGGACCACATTTTTCAAAGCGGGCTCATCCGGGAAAAGCTTTTTCGAATTGCCGGCATAGCTGCCGGGTCCGCGAAAGGCGGTTGAGAGTCTCCGCTCTTCGATCCAGAGGAACGTGGAAAGCCAGGCCCGCCGCAGACGATCAATGGGTTCAATCCAATCCGCCGGTGGACGCCCGGAATCCGTGGGTCGGAACTTGAAAGCCACGCCTTCGGCATGCCATTTCCGCAAAACATCCCAATCGGGAGGCACATCCTGCAAAACGGAGAGTCTCCGGTCTCGCTCCAGACAGGACCAGTTGTACCTTCCCGTCAGACACAAAACCGAATCCGAAAGGGCAAGTTTGAGTTTGGCCAGAATGCGCTCGCAGAATCCCGCCGGTAAGGCGATTTCCCCCTGGGCCCAGCGCCGGCATCGCAAGAGGCTCGTGCCGCGATTCACCAACAACCGGCTGCCCTCCTCGCGGGGAATTGTCGTGGCGTCGGAAAGCCGGGACGGCAGGGAATCGACCCAGGACCCATCCCCGGCGATCAGCACATGACGGCTCAGCAAATCGTAATAGAACATGCTCGGTTGGGCGACCTCGAACCGGGCGGGATCCATGACCTTGATTTCAATTTCGAGGCCCAAACGCTCTTCGCCCTCATGGACCCATGACGCGATTTCTCCGGATGGAACCGCCGGCGCAAAGAGGTAAAATTCCAAATCGTTATAGAGCCGGGCTGCGGAGCCATCGGGAGGATAAAAAATCCCGCCTTCGCCGCGTCCGTAGCCACCAGCCAGCAGAAAGGCTTTAAGGCCGGCGATTCCGTCTGCCTGCCGGCCCAGCCAATCCAGGTAGGCCTGGAGCTCTCCATGCAACTGCGGTTCTTCGGATGGAAAGAACACACAGTCATTCATGGATGAGGCGGGGGCCGGGGGCTTCAGGCCATCGAGTTATTCCACTTTGAAAATGCGATGAAGCCGGAGCAGTTCCAGCACAGCCTGAACCCCGGCGCGCACATTTCGCAGGGTCACATCGGCACCTTCCTGCGGCAGCTTCCGGTAAATGCTCAGCAAAACTCCAATGCCCGAACTGTCAATAAACTGAACCTCGCCCAAATCGACTTCCGCGCGCTGCACCGAGGGATCAAGGTCAAACGCGAGTTGTTTTTTCAAGGATGCGGACGAGGAGGCATCAAGGCGGGGAAGGTTGAGGATAATCTGCAGAACCCCCTCATCGACTTTGGTCTGGAGCTCACTTGCCATAAATGCGATCCTAAAGAGAAAGAAACCGCCGGCAATGCGAAAATCGGCACCGGGAGCGGCCGCTCTTCAGACATGAAAATTCTCTGGCTCAATGCCAAGCTGGGCGCCTTTGGCGGAGCCGAGGCGAATGTGTTGGCCACGGCCCGCGCACTGCAAGCCCGTGGCTGGCAGAACGAGTTGCTGTATTTGGAAAAGACCGGCGTGGCCATGGAAGCCTGGCACGAGGCCTTTGGCCAAACTTGGAATGTCGCCAGCGAAGCGGATGAGAAACACGCCCTGCGGGAAACTTCCGCCGATGTGATCTGGATTCACAACTGGCCGGAGAGCGGATTTTTTGAACGGCTTCGGTCTAAGGGTGTTCCGATGGGACGCATGGTACACGACCATGCCCTCTATTGCATGCGGCAGTACAAGTATCATCCGCTGACCCGCAAAAACTGCACACGTCCGGCCTCGCTGGCCTGCTTGTTTCCCTGCATGGCTTTTCTGCAACGGGGATCCGGAGGGTGGCCGTTCCGGTTCGACAGCCTGACGAGAAAACTTGAGGAGATCCGCGACAACCGGCAGTTGGATCGGGTGGTCGTCGCCTCGCATTTCATGAAGGGCGAGTTGCTCAAAAATGGATTCTCGGAAGAAAAGATCCGCATCCTGGCGCCCATTCCCGACGAGCCACCTGATCAGGAGACCAGCGCGGAAGCGGCCGCTGCGGGGGGAGCTCCAGGGCGTATACTTTTCATCGGCCAGGTGATTCGGGGAAAAGGCGTGGATCTTCTGATCCGTGCTTTGCATGGTCTGGACGGCGACTGGCATCTGGCCATTGCCGGTAAGGGCTCGGCTCTGCAAAAATGCCGGGCGTTAATTTCCCAATTGGGCCTGGAGTCGCGCGTGACGATTCATGGCCATTTAAATCCGATGGAACTCTCGGCTCAATACCGTCAGGCGCAGATCGTGGTGGTTCCCTCCGCCTGGCAGGAGCCCTATGGAATGGTCGGCATTGAGGCCATGCGCCATGCGAGAGCGGTGGTTGCCTTCGATGTGGGCGGTATCCCCGAATGGCTGGCGGACAACGAAAACGGCCGTCTCGTGCCCGCCGGGAACGTCGAGGCTTTGCGCGCCACTTTGCGAGAGCTTCTGCGCAACCCGGAGGCCTGCCGAGCCCTGGGCCTCTGCGGATTCAACAAATCCGCAAGTGTCTTTTCATTTTCGAAATCCATTGATAACCTCCAATTCATGCTGTCGGAACTTGCGGGAGCTGACTCCCGGGCCGCCCTCGGCGGCGTGTAATCATGCGAAAGCAACCCACACCGGACTACACCATCGACTACTGGATCAGGAGTTCCACGGTCGGGGGTCGCCTTCGCCTTCGCCTGCGGCTCTTTTTTAAACTCTGGATCTGGAAAAGCGTGGTTTTTCTGGCCCACGGGCTCAAGCGCGTGCTCGACCTTGTTGGCTCTGGCGCCGCGCTCATTCTGGCTTCGCCGATTTTTGCTGCGACGGCGCTCCTCATCAAACGCGAGGACGGCGGTCCGGTTTTGTTCAAGCAGATGCGGGTCGGCCGCCATGGGAAACTTTTCCCGATGTGGAAGTTCCGTTCGATGGTGACCAACGCCGAGGAAATCAAAGCGAAGCTGGCGGCCCAAAATGAAATGCAGGGAGGGGTCCTTTTCAAAATGAAAGACGATCCCCGTGTGACCAAGGTCGGACGGTTTATCCGCAGGTATTCGATCGATGAATTGCCGCAATTCTGGAATGTCTTTGTCGGAGAGATGTCCCTGGTCGGACCCCGCCCATCCCTGCCCGAAGAGGTGGCCGAATATTCGGCCGAGGACCGCCAGCGCCTGCTGGCCAAGCCGGGCATTACCTGTCTGTGGCAGGTCAGCGGCCGCAGCGAAATCGATTTTGCCGGGCAGGTGCAACTCGACCTCGCCTACATCCGTTCAAGCAGTGTCTGGACCGATTTAAAACTTCTGTTTTTGACCATTCCCGCCGTGCTTCTCGGCAAGGGCGCTTATTGATCTCTATGGCTCCGTGGAACCTGATTGCGCCGGATTTTTCGTCCCTGGATACCATCTGGCGCTCCCCGTCGCCGTTTGTTCTCTGGCCGGTGTGCGATAAACCGCTTCTCTCGTATTGGCTGGACGAAGCCGTGCGGCAGGGAATCCCGTCCGTGCGGATCGAGGCGGTTGACCGGCCCCATCTGATTCGCGCCTGGCTGGACCAGCGGGATCTTTGGTCACGATCGGTCGAGATCAAAACCGGGCCGGAGGCCAGTGGCGAATATGAGTCGATCCCGATGGACCGGCTGCCCGGACAGCCGGCAGCCCCGGAAATCCTTTCGCCAACCGCCTTGTTGAATCATTGGCTCGGGCTTCAGCGCGAAGCGATCCGACGGCGGAAGACCGGCATGGTTCACCTCGACCAGGAAATCCAGCCCGGGGTGTGGGTCTCGCCCGGAGTCCGGTTTTCGGAGAATGTGACGTTTGACCCGCCCTGCTGGATCGGCAGTTACGCCCGTATTGGCGCGAACAGCCATTTGGGCCCTGGAGCCTTTGTCGGGGCGGGATCGTATTTGGATAAGGATGTGGAAATGGAGGACTCCATCGTCTGTGCCGATACCTACATCGGATCTCACACCAGCCTCAAAAACATGGCGGCCCAGGGAGGACTGCTCCTCGACCTGCAGAAGGGTGTGGCCGTGGAAATCGGGGATTCCCTTGTGATGGCATCGACCACGGCGACTGGCGACTCGCCTTCATGGGCCGGACGATTGATGGCCGTCGTATTGGCCCCGATCTTGTGTGCCATCGCGCGTCTGGTGGCGCGCGGGCGGACTCCGAGCCAACACGATGTGCGGCTGGGTAGGGATCGGCAGATCCCGCTGGTCACCTATCCGTCGGGACCGCTTTGCCTCCGTCGGGCGGCTTGGCTCAAGCAAGTCGCCGCCGGCACGATGTGCTGGACGGGAATCCTGCCCCGCACCGCGCTCGAGTGGGATCAACTGCCTGTCGAAGTCCGCTCTGCCCTGGAACCTACCCCCGTCGGGGTCTTTTCCCTCGCGGACCTCTATCAGTGCCACTCTCCCTCCGAACCCGATGAATGGACCCACGCGCTGTTTCAGGCGGGAGCCGCCAAAGGTGCCGGCCGTAAGCTGGTCCGCGACTCTCTTCTCAAAATTGCCCTGACCACTCCCCCTGCCTGATGAAATGCGTTCTCAGCTGCTGTCTGGATGTGGAAGACCCCGAGTTCTCGGATGTCTCGATCTCGGTCGCACGCCTGACCGGCTTCCTCCGCGATCACGGCATTTCCGACCCGAAGTTTCTGGCGGAGTTTGAACTGGCGGCCGTCGAGGCCCTCAACAACGCCGTCGAACACGGATGCACCTCCACCCCCGAAAAATTCTTCCGGGCCCGGCTGTACCTGCGGCCCGATGTCGTGGAACTCCGGGTGCTGGATCCTTCGGATTTCAAAGGATGGGATGGTCCCCCGGTGCTGCCCGAGGACCCCTTTGCGGAGGGCGGGCGCGGGCATTTTCTGATGGCGCAAATGACCGATGAACTCCTCCACGAGTACGAAGAGGGCCGTCATGTGTTGGTTCTCCGGAAACGGTTCGCCACCGGTCCTTGGGAGTATACTCCCGGCCAATCCGACCAGGTTCTTTCCGAGATGACCGATGAGCTGGTCGCCAGCTACGAGATGATCAGCACACTCCTCGGCTTGGGGGAATGGCTGGCCACCGCCCCCGACATGAACGCTTTCGCGGAAGGGGCCCTCGCACGCCTTTGTGAAGTGACAGGCGCCGAACTCGCCTATGTGCGTTTTGAGGAAAACGGACTGCTGGTCAACATTCAGCAAAGGGGAACCTGCCTGAGTGATCCCCCCAAAGCGATTGCGATTGCCGCTGGCGGCGTCGAATCGGAAGTGTTCCTCACCGGAAACGAGATCACCCTGCCGGCGGGATTTTCCCTTCCGCCCGGAGATGCGCTGGTGGGGGTTTTCTACTCGGGATTTGTCACTCCGGTTCTCTTCAAAGACGCCCGGCGCGGAATTCTTCTGATCGGAAAAACCACTCCCGGTTCCTTTTTTGATGCCGGCAAATTGAAGATTGCCCGGATGGTGGCCGAGTATCTGGGTATCGTTTTAATGATGAGCGAACTCCAGAAGCGGCGTTCCTCCGAAGACCGGGCCTTGCGCGATCTGGAGATTGCCTCGCAGATCCAGCTGTCCCTGATGCCCGGCGAGTTCTCTGCGTTTCAAGGACTGGATATCGCGGGGACCTGCCGTCCGGCCATGCAGGCGGGAGGGGACTACTTCGAGGTGCTGGCGCTGCCTGATGGCTCGGCCCTTTGTGTGATTGCGGATGTGATGGGGAAAGGTCTTCCGGCCGCACTGCTGGCCACCATGTTGAGAACGAACTTGCGGGCCGTGGTGGCAACCGGCGAAGCCGACCCCGGTAAGATCCTTCACATGATCAACAATTTGATGTGCCCCGACCTCATCAAGCTCGAAATGTTTATCACCATGGGCTGCGTTTGGATCTCTCCCCAGCGCGATTGCCTGCGTCATGCCTGCGCCGGCCATCTCCTCCCTTTGCTCCAGAAAGCGGACGATGCCAACGACATCAGGGAAGTACCCGGTGGCGGCATGCCCATCGGCATCTTTGCCGATGGACGCTACATTCCCGAGTCAGCCCAACTGAAGCCCGGGGACCGGGTTTTGCTCTACACGGATGGGCTCATCGAGGCCTCCGATCCCGCCAATTCGCTTTTTGAGGTTTCCCGCGTGAGGGACAGTCTCGCCCGTACCTTTGCCCGCGGCTCGCAAGCCTCCTTGAATGCCCTGCTCGGGGCGGTGGAGGAATTTACAACCGGAGCAGCGCCATCCGACGACCGAACCGCACTCCTGATTTCCCGAACCCGTTGATCCCATGCCAAAAACCATTCTCCTCGTTGACGATCAGGAACTCATCATTCGCGTCGTTCAGGCCGCGCTCCGCCCGCTGGGGGCCCAGCTTCCCAGCGCGAAAAGCGGTCCGGAAGCGGTTCGCTATTTCGAAAACAACCCTGCCCCCGATGCCATGGTGCTCGATGTGTCGATGCCGGGGCAGGATGGCGTGGAAACGCTCCGGCAAATCCGGGCGCTTCCCTCGGGAGCGGAAATCCCCGTGATCATGCTCACCGCGCGTGACCAAACCCTCATCCGCAAAGAGGCGGAGGGGCTGAAGGTTTTTGATTTTATCACCAAGCCGTTCAGTCCCAATTCGCTGCAGCAAACCGTCAAACGCATGGTGGGAATGCCGTGAAGGCCAAGGCGGGTGAACGCTGCGGAAAGCGCCCGGCGGCCTGACCCCTCCTCTCTCGAATGGATTACCTCGTTTACGTCACCACCCTTTTGCTGACCCTGGCCGGGGTGGTCATCTTGAGCGCTAGTTCCCGAAAACCGGGTTCGATACCGGCCACTCTGGGACTGGCCCTGCTCACCAGCGCCCTGCTCCAAGTCTGGCCCCTGATCTGGCTGCAAGATGTCACAGTGCCGCTGCTCTCGGATATTCATGCTGCGATTGCCCTGTTGGCGGTGTTTTTTCTCCAGAACGGGGTCTGGTCGCTGGGCAAATCCCCCCGCCCGCTTTTCATCATCCTTCTCACCGCCCTGACCGGTGTTTGCCTGTGGGCGATTGGCGGCATCCCATGGATCACCGGGGTCCTCTGGCCGCTGTCGGGAATTCTGGCCGCGGTCCTTTTGTTTCTGGCCAGCCGGAAAAAACAGGGGGACTTCAAGAGTGCGTTGCAGTTAATGACGCTTGGATCCGCCCTGACTTCACTTCTGGTTCCCCCGGGTGTGGCCTATCATGTTTTTTGGGCGCCCATTTCGCTGGGCAATCCGGCCGCCATGCAGCAGGCCCTGATCTTTTTCGGGGCGGGGTGCTGGTTGCTCGGGGCTTTTCTGTGGTATCGCGCGTCCGTATGGAGGTCGCTGCCGTTCCGACCGGCGCGGTCCAGCGAGAATCAGACCTCTCCCGGCCTGGTGCTGCTTTGCCTGTTCCTCGGTCTCCTCGTCGCCGGATGGCCCACCCTGGCGGCCCTGACGAAAAGGATTGATGATCAACGGCGTCACGAGCTGATTCAGCAAACCGAGCTGGCAGTTTACGCCGTAGCGGAAATCGCCCAACCGAAGCTGCAAGGCGAACCTGGTGAGATCGAGAATCCGGACTATCTCGCACTCAAAAAAGAACTCCGCAGTCTGGCGAAAATCGGCGACTATTCCTTCGCCTATCTCATTTTTTTAAGGGACGGAAACTTGGTTTTCCTGGCCGATTCCGCGAAGCCGGGATCCGAGGAAGAATCGGTGATCGGAGACATCTGGAACTCGGCACCCCGGAGCTTCCGAAAGGCATTGCTGGGCCGGGAAGTCCCGGAGAACACCGCCATCACCATCGGTCCCTACACAGATGAATGGGGCACATGGGTCTCGGGAATCTCACTCGTCCACGGTTGGAAAATCGGTGATTCGCCCGTCTTTCTTGGCGTGGACCGCGCAGCCCAGGCCTGGCAAACCTCTCTGCTCCGCATCCGGCAGGCCGCGATGGGTGCGCTCTCCGTGCTCACGCTGATCGTCTTGATCTCGTTTGTCCTTCATCGCACAAACATGGAGGCCAAATGGCGGATCGCGCACTCCGAAGAGCGGCTCCGGATGGCCTTGCGCGGGGCCAATCTCGCCGCCTGGGAATACCGGCCTGCCACGGGTTTCTTTCATTTGGAGGAAGAGTGGCGGACGCTCCTTCACCGGGACAATTTGGAAAGCGAAGTATCCCGCGAGGGTTTTCTCCAATGGGTTCATCCTGAGGACCGCACGGGCTTCCTCGAAACATGGCAAAAGCTCGAAGCCGGGAAGATTTCAGAAATCGAAACGGAGCTCCGGCTTTTGGACCAAGCCGGCGATTGGCAGTTCCTGTCTCTGCGCGGGAGTGTGCTCGGCAAAGACGCCAACGGCATTCCGGCGTTGATTTCCGGCACTGCGCAGGACGTCACCTCACCTCACAAGGAAAAGGAAACCCTTCGCGTTCTGAGCGCGGCAATGGATGC
Source organism: Terrimicrobiaceae bacterium (assembly GCA_049317925.1). GTDB lineage: Bacteria > Verrucomicrobiota > Verrucomicrobiia > Chthoniobacterales > Terrimicrobiaceae > CAMASH01. The sequence goes on along the minus strand of JBMOHI010000008.1, from coordinate 5,971 downwards.
CGCGGCTAATGTGGTCGTGATCACCGATGCTCAGGGGAACATCCAGTGGGTGAATCCGGCCTTCACGCGGGTGTCGGGATACACCAGCCAAGAAGTGATTGGGGCCAATCCGCGGATGCTCAAATCCGGAACTCATCCCCCGGAGTTTTACCAGGCCCTCTGGAACACCTTGGAGAAAGGCGAAACCTGGAGCGGCGAATTTACCAACCGACACAAGGATGGCCACCTCTTCATTGAGGAGGCCACGATCACCCCGGTCATTGACGGGCATCACCGCATCACCCACCACATTGCCGTCAAACAGGACATCACGGCCCGCAAACGTAACGAAGAAGAACTTGATCGCAGCCGGAAGGAATTGCGCCGCCTCGCGCTGGTGGCGGAAAATACCACCAACGCGGTGATCATTGCCGATGTCGAAGGCCGGATTCAGTGGGTCAACCCCGGCTTCGAACGCATCACCGGATACACGCTCGCCGAGGTAATCGGGCAGGTCCCCGGCAAATTTCTGCAGGGCCCCGGAACTAATGCCGCCGTGCACAGCCGGATGCGTGAAGCCATAGTCGCCAGACAGGGGTTCAAGGAAACCCTTCTGAACTACAGCAAAGACCGGAAGCCGTACTGGATTTCGATTGAATGCGTTGCGCTCAAAGAAAGCGACGGAACCCACATGGGGTTTATGGCCGTGGAGGAGGATATCACCGAACGGGTTCTTGGTGAAGAGGCGCTCGCCCGTCAACGCACCAACCTCCAGCGCATGAATTCAACCCTGCTCAAACTCGGCGAGTCCTACGAAGGAAATTTGGAAGCGCTCACCCATTTGGCCGGGGAAATTTTTCACGCGGACTGTGCTCTCTACAACCGTCTGGATGGCAGCCTGCTTAAAACGCTTGGCCGCTACAGGACTCCGCCCGGACTCCCGTTCGAGGACACAGCCGAAGGACACCTCTGCTTCGACGCGATCAACAGTCCCGGCGGATATCTCTCCGTCCCGAACCTCTCGCAATCCCCCTATGTGACGTCGGATCCCAATGTGGGACGCTTCAAGCTGGACACCTATGTCGGACAGGCCGTCCAGGTGGAAGGCCGTTCCGTCGGGGCACTGTCGGTCATGTTTTCCAAGCCTTTTGTGATGGAAGATCACTTGAAGGAATGTTTGTTCCTCATCGCCCAGGCGATCGGGCGGGAGGAACTGCTGCACATGGGCCGCCAGAAACTCGACCAACTGGCCCGCAAGGAGGCAACTACCAGCACGCGCCTTTCGACCCTTCTGCAAAACCTCAATGATGCCGTGTTGGTGGAGGATAGCGACCGGCGGGTCATTTTTGCCAACCCCGCTTTTGAATCCATGTTCGGGGTCAAAGCATCCGCCGTGCTGGGCCTGGACTGTGGGGCTCTGGCCGAAGGTGCAGCCGCGGCCTTTGAAGACCCGGTGGAGTTCCTTCGCAGCACCGGAGTGGCCGTGGAGAATCGTCAGGCGATCCACGGGGAATTGCTCATCCTGAAAAACGGCAGCGCTCTGGTCAGAAACTTTGCTCCCATCGGAGACGGAAACATCCACTACGGATTCTTATGGCACTATCGCGATGTCACCCGCCAGAGAAACAATGAGCTTCTGCTGAATGCCGTGGCCAATCTGGCCGCTTCGATCCTGGAGAAACCCTTGGATTCGTTGGAAGCATGGAACCGCGCTTTGGCCGCCCTCGGAAATCCCATCGGAGTGGATCGCGCCTACGTCTTCCGTAATACCCCGGAGCCCACCACCCTGCCCGCCTGCTCACGAATCGCCGGATGGACCCGCCCGGGAGTTTCCAACCCCGGCGTTCACGAGTTGCAATTCCGCTCCGTCGGACTCGAACGCTGGCACGCGGAACTCTCCGAGGGCCGTGCCATTGCCGGCCTGGTGAAGGATTTTCCGCCGGCGGAACGACAATTCCTCGAAAGCCAGGACATCCTTTCCCTTGCCGTCGTGCCCATCTCGGTCGAAGGCCGGTTCTGGGGTTTTCTGGGTTTCGACGATTGCCGGAGGGGTCGCACCTGGGAGTCCGGGGAAATCGCGCTTCTGCAATCCGCGGCCGGACTGATCTCGGCCCGCCTTGATCTGCAAAGATCGGTCAACGCCTTGGTGCGCAGTGAATCAAAGTTCCGCGCGATGTTCGAACTGTCGCCGGTGGGAATGACCCTCACCGATCTGGAGACGGGCCGTTTTCTTGAGGCCAACCACGCATTGCAGCAAATGATCGGATATTCGTTGGAGGAGTTCCAGTGCCTCGATCTTTGGGAACTGACCCCCGAAGAATACCGCGAGAAAGACAAGGAAACCATCCAGAGCATTCGCGAGACCGGATCCTATAGTCACTACGAGAAAGAATACTTCCTCCGCACCGGCGAACGGCTGCCCGTGTTGCTCAGCGGCATGCTTGTGCGGGGTGAGGACGGGAAGGAGTTTGTTTGGTCCATCGTGCAAAACATTGCCGAGCGGAAGCGCTGGGAAAACAATCTGCGCACAGCCAAAGAGGCTGCCGATGCCGCCAACGGCGCCAAGAGTGCCTTCCTCGCCACCATGAGTCACGAGATCCGCACCCCGCTGAATGCCATCATCGGAATGTCCTCCCTGCTCACGGAATCCTCTCTCTCCCCCACCCAACAGGACTACGCGGAAACCATCGTAAATGCCGGCGAGACCCTCTTGGAGTTGATCAATGACATTCTGGACTATTCCAAAATTGAAGCAGGCCGGATCGACCTGGAGTTTGCCGACTTTCTCTTGGAGGACGTCCTGATGGAGAGCGTGAACCTTCTCGGGGGACCGGCCGCCAAGAAGGGCTTGGAAATGTCCTGCTACCTCGATCCCTCTCTGCCCCGCGTGCTTCGCGGCGACCGCACCCGCGTCAAACAGATCCTCATCAACCTGGTTTCCAATGCCGTCAAATTCACCGCCCGGGGCGAGGTCAGCGTCCGGGCCGAATCGTTTTCGTCAACCGATCTCCCCAAGGGAATCCGGTTCTCGGTCAGCGATTCGGGCATCGGCATGACCCCGGAAATCATTGCGTCCCTCTTCAAGCCTTTCCAACAGGCAGACTCATCGGTCACGCGGAAATTCGGCGGCACCGGGCTCGGGCTCGCCATTACCCGCCGTCTCGTCGAAGTCATGAATGGGCAGATCCATGTGGAAAGCACGCCCGGCCGAGGAAGCAGCTTCATCTGTGAACTACCCTGCGTCGGCGGCTCGCTCCCGAAACAAAGGGATGCCATGCCGGAATCTGTTTTCCTTACCGGAAAGACAGTTTTGATCGTTGATGACAATGCCACCAACCGGCGATTCCTCAACGACCAGTGCCATCTCTGGAAAGCCGTCCCCTCGACCGCCTCCTCAGCGAAGGAGGCGCTCGCATTGATCGAAAAAGCCGGAATGCCGTTTGATCTGATCCTGGTGGATTACCAGATGCCGGAAATGGACGGCGCCGGGTTTGCCCGCCGCTTTCGCAGCCTACACCCCGATTCGAAGACCGTTCTCATTCTCTTGAGTTCGGCCTATCAACTCCTGAACAAAGACGATCGGTCGCTGTTCGAAAAGACCATCGACAAACCAATCCGCCCCTCCGTTTTGAGCAGTATTCTAGCAGGGTGCTTTGGTGGGAACGTTGCGGTGGCCTCCAAGATCCCTGCCAAACCGTTGGAGGAGCGCAGTTCCTTGAAGATCCTGGTCGCGGAAGATAATGCGACCAACCAAAAGGTCATTCTCGGAATGCTGCAGCAACTCGGCCACTCGGCCACCCTTGCTCAAAACGGAGCGTTGGCCGTCGAAGAGGCCCGGAAAGACTCCTTTGACCTTATCCTCCTGGATATCCAAATGCCCGTGATGGATGGATTGGAAGCCGCCCGCTTGATCAGGACGGGAACCACCGGTGTGGCTCCCTACATCGTGGCGCTAACCGCCAACGCCTTCAAAGAAGACCGGGAGGAATGCCTGCGGGCCGGCATGAACGACTACCTGCCCAAGCCCATCCAGTTCACCCTCCTCAAAGACCTCCTCAAGCGCGTCGCTAACGGGAGATAGAAAGCAGTTCCGCCGGAAATATTCGTCCAGTGTGGCCTGTCACCGTTGTGTTGGTGGAACCTTTCTGACACGTTCTCCGACAGCCCGATGAAGGATCTCCCTCGGATTTTTCGTTTACGTAAACTTGATGACCCATCAAATTTGGAGCATCGGCGAACCAGAAATTGGTTGCGGGGGTAGGATTTGAACCTACGATCCCGCGGCCGCGGGATTATGAGCCTTCAACAGGATGGCGAGGCCATCGCCGCCTTTTTGCCGCTTCAGCTTGTTTTCGAGCCTACGGGCCTCCGAGAGAGACATTCCTTCGCTCATCCAAATGAGTGACCACGGGCCCTTATTTTTTGTCCAACGTGACTGGCCTTCATTGTGTTGACGGACGCGAACGGCGACGTTTTCCGACAGCCCGATGTAGAGTTTTCCTATCGGGTTTTTGATGATGTAGACTTTGTAGGTCATCATCCCAGGAGCAGCGGACTACCAGAAAGTGGTTGCGGGGGTAGGATTTGAACCTACGACCTTCAGGTTATGAGCCTGACGAGCTACCAGGCTGCTCCACCCCGCGATTAGAATTTAGAAGGTATACGCAGCCGCCCGGGTGGCAAGTGATTTCTCTCACTTATCGCGCTTTTCGAAAACTCGGACCGCTCCGTCCTGAAAGGCGGCGATTTCCAGCCAGCCGGAATCGGGGGCGGTCAACTCGCTGGCATGCAGGCCCGTGACTTCGGAGTATTTGCTTTCCCAAACAACGATCGTGCCTTCCGGCAGTTCCCGCAGCGGAAGGAAATTCGTGCGGACCCGGTCGGGCGTTTCGATCCAGTCCCGCGCATAAGCGGCGTAAATATGGCGGCAAATGACAACGGGCGCGGCGGGACGATGGCGTGCCTGCCAGTCGAGGGCATCCTGCAAAGCGCGATGGATGGGTTCGCGGGTCAGGCCCACGCCTTGCGGGCTGTTGCTCCAGTATTGCATGGCATGGACGTGGAAAAGGACGACTCCCTGCAGGACCGCTCCAACGAGAAGGATGCGGCCCGCCAGCGGAAGCCAGCGGCTGCGGGCATCGAGGCAGACGTCGGCACCCAACACAGCCGCCACGGCCAATCCCGGGGCCATGGGCATGAGGAAATGATAGTATCCGCCGGAGGCAAACAGTCCGAGCCAGAAGATGACACTGTGCAGCGCAAAATACGCCGGATAAAAAATTAGCGGCCAGGTCACGCGCCAGTTCCGCAGCAGCCAAGGCAAGGCCAGGGCGGCCAGGGCAAGAGTGAACGGCCCGGCAGGAAAAAACGAAATGGGAAGAAAGTGCCAGAGGGTGCCCTGGCCGTAGATGTCGGTGGGTTTGGCGTTGAGAAAAATTTTGGACGGTAGTTCGCCGAGGTAAAGCCACGCCGCTCCATTGCTCACGATCAAGGGTAGAGCCCCGGCCAGAGCGGCACCGACCAGCGTTCCGAATCCCGGGCTCCGCCAAATGACCGCCCGCCCGGCCAGCACCACGCCCCACAGCGCAAGCAACGCGAGACCTTCGTGGCGGATGAGAGGCAGTGCGCCAAAGCACAGCCCCGATAGCACCCAACGTCCGCCCACCAGCAGCCAGATCCCGGCGACGAGGCAGAGCAGAAAAGGCGTCTGGGTCAGCACGCCCCACGACAGCTCGACGAACCACGGCTGAAACCACAGCGCCAGCGGAACGAGCCACGCGCGGCGGGCTCCGAGTTTCACCGCGAGCGAGGTGGTGATGAGAACGGACAACGCCGCGAAGGCCAGGGTCCAGATCCGCGCGGCGGTGAGCCCGAAGTGCGCGGGCAGAAAATGAAAAACATTCCGTCCGATGCGGGTCCAGGAATCGAAGATCAGGGCGGGATTTTCCCACACGCTGCGGGAGCGCAGGTAGTGGCTGAGTTCGTCGTCCAG
>JBMOHI010000007.1:0-19321 GCA_049317925.1 Terrimicrobiaceae bacterium | reverse complement strand
CCCGGCCCACCATCACCCTCATTTCCGAGGAGGTCGCGGCCCGTTCGCTCCGGCTTCATGGCATTGTCGAGAACATCGCCCGCATCATTGCCGCCCGCTCGGCTGACAATCAGAATTTCGGCACCGTCCTTATCCCTGAGGGCCTGGTGGAATTCATTCCGGAGATGCGGCAGCTCATCGCCGAACTCAACGAAGTGCTGGTCACGGGCTGGCAGGAATTCAGCGCGCTGGAAACCCTTCCGCACAAACGCGAATACGTCACCGGCTGCCTCTCGCCGGAATCGTCCGGCCTCTATCGCAATCTCCCGCGCGAAATCGCCAACCAGCTCATCCTCGACCGCGACCCGCACGGCAACGTCCAGGTCGCCCGCATCGACACCCAGCGGCTTTTCATTGAACTGGTCGAACACCGGCTCAAAGAAATGCAGGCCACCGGTTCGTATCAGGGCGGATTTTCTCCTCAGCATCATTATCTGGGTTACGAGGGACGCTGCGCCGCGCCATCGAATTTCGACGCCGACTACACCTACAATCTCGGCTTCACCGCGGCGCTCTTGTTGCGCGAAGGTCTGACCGGCTACGTCGCCACCGTGCGCCACCTCACCCGCCCCACTTGGGAATGGTTGCCCGGCGGCATTCCGCTCAGCCGCATGATGAATCTGGAACGGCGGCACGGAAACATCGTCCCGGTCATTCGCAAGGCGCTGGTGGATTTGGACGGCCCGGCTTTCAAAGTCCTCGAAGCCAATCGCGACCAATGGGCCGCCGAAACGCAGTTCGCCTTCCCCGGTCCCATTCAATACTTCGGACCTCCCGAAATCTGCGACCGCACCACCATTACCCTGCAGCTCGAGGCCAACGCCTGAGCCGGAAAAAATACAGGCCGCCGCGACGAATGCCACGACGGCCTGTTGTTCCCCCCAGAACAACAGTTGTATAGCATGCGGCGTGCCAACTCGCCAGGAACCGCGTCAGGATGGCGTTTTACAGAGAGAACCCGTCCCGAAGGCCAGAGATGAACCCGCCGGCCGCGACCAACTGATCAATTTCGCGCACAAAATGCGACAGTGGTCATTCTGAGGGCGGCGGAAAGAGCCGCACGGCCACCCCCGGCCAGGGGGTGGAATCCTTGGAGAGAAGTTCGCCGGACCGGCCACGCAGGGTTTTGTTGAAAAACGCCACCACACAGGCGTCAATGGCCTGGAGGGTGGACACCGCGTCGCGGGTTCCGGCCCCGGTGTATCGGGGCAGGCGGGAGAACAAGGGGCGGTCGCAAAAATTGGCATGCCGCACGCCTTCGATTTGCACCAACCAGCCTCCATGACGTTCCAGCCAGCGATCCATGTCGCGCCAACTGCCGGCGTAGAACTCCGCGTTTCTCCGCACCGCAGGATCGGCTGAGCGAAGCTCGCTCTCCGGAGGCGGCGGGACGGTGTCCGTAATGAAAAGGAACGGTTGCGCGGCTCCGTCCCTGGCGGACTGACCGAACAGCGTGCCGTCAAGGTTCACCCCGGCGCGCAAACGGGGTTCCCGGAAGCAGGCCTCGGCCGCGACCGCTCCCCCGAAGGAATATCCGATCGCACCCGCCGTGATGGGATCGAGTTTGTCTTTAAAGCGCCCGCCACCCAGCAGGCCGGCCTGCAATTTCGGCAACGCGGAAAAAACCTGCAGCAAATCGGACGTCCGGGCGTCGAGTTCCCGGCTGGCGGCCAGTTGAAACCGCTGAAAGGATTCCTCGGAGGAAAAATCCAGCGGCGGGTCGTTCGTACCCTGCGCGTGATCAATCGCGGCCACCACGAACCCCTCGCTGGCCAGAGCTTCGCAAAGGACTGTGTTCTCAAACCGCCGGCCATCCCACGAGGACGAATAGAGCACCACCGGCCATCCCTTTTCTGAAGCCGCCACCTCCGCATCGGCAAAGGCATGGGTCCGCACCCGCAGCAGGTTGGAAAAAAGCCGCGAGGGAGCCTGTTCCCCTTCGGGCAGGTAGGATGCCCGCCGGCCGGCGACCACGCCGGGCACGGGATACCAAAACTGCACGTCCACCGCCCGCGCCCCGAGGTCTCCGTCGAAATGCACGGTCGTCGTGCCGATCCGATAGGGGCCGGTGAGAGGAGGCAGGTCAAAAACGGGAAAAATCCAGCCGGACAACAGTCCACCCGCCGCCAAAATCAATCCGCAAAATGCGCAGAAGCTGGTCAAAAACCAGGGGAGCCAGGGACCGGGAGCAAAGAATTTTCCCAAACCAGCCAAACCCAACACGATGGCCACAAGGTAGAGCGGCGTGAGGTGGAGACGGGCTCCCTCCGTCAACGCGTGCACCCCGAGAATCACCACTGGCGCGAAGAGAAACACGGATTCCAAAATCCGTCCGGACCGGACCCCGAAAAGCGCCAGCACAAGCGCGGGCAGGCAACTCAGGAGGAGGGCGATTTCAAAAGGACGCACAACTTCGCTAATGCATCCGCATCCGGGCTGGCTGACAAGAGGGAAAGATCGTCGAGCTCAATGCAACCGGATACAGGCACAGCCGGCGTCTCCGGTCATCTTGACACTCCCCAGCGCGGTCGCTACCTATTAACGCCTTAAATTGACCATGCCGACAATACCCGGCGCCACTTTCACGCTTGGGAATGCGTTAGGCAACCAGTTGGCCGAAACCGGTTCATCAGGATTGACTGCCACTCCATCCCGTCTGCGCGGGCCTGACCGGCCCGTCGCAGATCCGACCCTTCTTGCCTCGTTCATTCGATGGGCGCAGGAGGATGGTTCGCGCATCGCTTTGGTGGACGGAGACGAGACATGGACTTATGCGCGGCTGCACGAGCGCAGCAATCAACTGGCCAGGGTCCTCCAATCGCGCGGCGTCGGCCCCGGCGTCTTTGTCGGTCTTGCGCTGCGAAGGTCGGCCGATCTGGTGGCTTCCCTGCTTGCCGTCGTAAAAGCCGGTGGAGCCTATGTGCCGTTGGACCCCGATTATCCGGTAGCCCGACTGATGCAGATGGTGGAAACGGCCCAACCGCGCGTCATCATCACCGTCGGAGAATCCGCCGGCAGCCTGGCATTTCCCGCGAAGACCAGCGTGCTCAACCTCGACACCGCAGCCGGCCTTGTTTCCGCAGCGTCCGCAGAGGAAATTCCGCCGACGGCCCGGCCGGAAGATCCGCTTTACGTCATATTCACTTCTGGCTCGACCGGCAACCCGAAGGGAGCGGTCGTGCAACGCCGGGGATTCGCCAACCTGATGGAGTGGTTCGAGGGCGAGTTTGCCGTGGGACCGGAGGATCGTTTTTTGCTATTGTCCTCGCCGAGCTTTGATCTGACCCAGAAGAACTTTTTCGCCCCGCTCCGCACGGGCGGCACGTTGGTCTGCTATCCCTCCGGACCCTTCGATCTCACCCGCCTCGCCAGCATGATTGAGAACCATGGCATTACTGTCATGAACTGCACGCCCAGTGCGTTCTACCCGCTGGTGGAAACAGGGAACGACAGCGCCATCAAGCGATTGGCCACACTGCGGCTGGTCGTGCTGGGCGGCGAACCCATCTCCATTCCGCGCGTCCGCGCCTGGCTGGAACATTCCGCCTCCCGGGCCGAAATTGCCAATACCTATGGTCCGACCGAATGCACCGACATTTGCGGATTCTACCGTCTGCACCGCGAAAATCTCGACGACTTCGACTTTGTGCCGCTGGGACGGACCATTCCAAACGTTCAACTTGCGGTCACGGACGATGCACTGCAACCCTGTCCCGTGGGCGAGCCCGGCGAATTGCTGATCGGAGGCGCAGGCGTCGGGCCCGGCTACCTGGGCGAACCGGAACGCACGGCGGCAAGTTTTGTCGCCAATCCGCTACCGGACCTGCTGGAGGGTCCGAGAGTCTATCGCACCGGCGACCGCGTGCGGCTGCTGCCAGACGGTGTGCTGGAATTTCTCGGACGCATAGATCATCAAATCAAACTCCGCGGATTCCGCATCGAGTTGCCCGAGATTGAAGCCGCCCTGTCGTCCCATCCCTCCGTGCGGGAGGCTGCGGTCGTCCTTCGCCACACCGCCGCGGAACCCGAATTGATCGCCTACTATGTTGCGGCCGGTTCCGGAAAACCCGGCGACTTCCGCGCCCATCTGGCCGACCGCCTGCCGGAATATATGGTGCCGGTGAAGTTCGTGGAACTGGCTGCTTTTCCGCACACCCCCAACGGAAAAATCGACCGCGTCAAGCTGTCCGCACCGGATGACTCCGCCGCCCCGTCGTCTGCCGTCATTTTGCCCGACGGCAGCCTGCAGTCCGCTATTCACAAACTCTGGACCGAGGCCCTGGGTCACACGGACATCGGGCTGGACGACAACTTTTTTGATCTTGGGGGAAACTCGATTCAACTCGCCACCATCCACGCGCGGCTGACGGAGTTGACCGGACGCCCGATTCCCATCACCGATCTTTTTGCTTACACCACCATCCGCTCACTGGCCGGCCACTTGTCCGGCCGTGACACGGCGACGACCGGGGGATCCATCCGGCAACGCGCCCTGAAACAACGCCAGGCCCTGGCTGCGCGCAACCCCCTGCGCGCATGAGTCAGTCGAACGATCCCATCGCCGAGCCCATCGCCATCGTGGGCATGTCGGGACGCTTTCCCGGTGCGCGCAGTGTGGAGGAGTTTTGGAAGAATTTGATTGAGGGCGTGGACACGATCACCCGTTTCACGGAAGCGGAAACGGAGTTTTCCGTGGCTACGCCGGACACCATCGCACGCGGCGAGAAACTGGTGCGGGCTCGCGGCGTCCTCGACGAACCCGCACTTTTCGACGCGGAGTTTTTCGGTATCTACCCGCGCGAGGCCGAAATCATGGACCCGCAACATCGCGTTTTTCTGGAATGCGCGTGGGAGGCCATCGAGCAGGCCGGATATGATCCAGCGGTTTATCCCGGACTCATCGGCGTCTATGCCGGACTGAGTCTCAACACCTATCTTCTGCACAACCTGTCGGCCACTTCGCGCCGCCTCGCGGGCAACTATCAGGTCGCCGAGTACCAGGCCATGATGGGCAACGACAAGGACTTCATGCCGACGCGTGTCGCCTACAAGATGAACCTGCGCGGTCCGACCATGGCCATCCAGACCGCCTGCTCGACTTCGCTGGTGGCGGTCTCCCAGGCCTGCACCGCCCTGCAAACCTACCAGTGCGACATGGCTCTGGCGGGCGGCGTTTCCATCAGTTTTCCCCAGCGCCGTGACTATCTTTATCAAGAGGATGGCATGGTCTCGCCCGATGGAACCTGCCGCTCGTTCGACGCCGGCGCGAAAGGCACGGTTTTCGGTCATGGCTCCGCCGTCGTCCTTCTCAAGCGCCTTTCCGACGCCCTGGCCGATTCCGACACGATCCTGGCCGTGATCCGCGGCAGCGCAGTAAACAACGACGGCTCAGAAAAAATCGGCTACGCGGCCCCGAGTGTGAATGCGCAGGCCGACGTCATTGCCATGGCGCAGGCCGCCGCCTCGGTCACACCGGATTCGATTTCCTACATTGAGGCCCACGGCACCGGCACTCCACTGGGCGATCCAATCGAAGTGGCCGCGCTGGCCAAGGCCTTTCGCGACGGAGGCGCAACCGGCAACGGTTTCTGCGCGCTCGGCACCGGCAAGACCCATATCGGACATCTCGATGTGGCGGCGGGCGCGACCGGGCTGATCAAAACGATCCTCCAGCTTCAACACGAGACCATCCCTCCCCTGCTCCACTTCCACGCACCCAATCCGCGGATTGATTTTGCCGGGAGTCCGTTTTATCCGGTGCAAAAACCGATCGCGTGGAAACGCGGCGACGCGCCGCGACGGGCCGGGGTCAGCGCCTTTGGTGTCGGCGGGACCAATGCGCATGTCGTGGTCGAGGAAGCGCCCGAACCGGCGACCACCTCCGCTTCGCGAGCCGCCCAGGTGTTGGTCCTTTCCGCCCGCACTCCCGCGGCGCTCGAAGCGATGTCCGCAAATCTCGCTGACCATCTGGTTGAACACCCTGCGCTTGATCTTGCGGATGTCGCCTTCACCCTGGCCAAGGGACGCCGCGCTTTCAAACACCGCCGTTCCCTCGTGGTCACCGATCACGAGTCCGCCATCGCCACCCTGCGTCAGACTTCAATCGCAAAGGCAACGAACGACGAAGCCACCCGCGTCGTTTTTCTCTTTCCCGGTCAAGGCGCTCAGCATGTGGACATGGGCCGCGCTCTGTATGAAAGCGAACCGGTCTTCCGCGGAGAAGTGGACCGCTGCGCTCAGATCCTCAAGGAGCATCTCGGCGAGGACGTCCGCGAGGTGCTGTATCCGTCTGACCAAAATCGCGCCGAAGCCGAGCGGCGCATCCATCAAACGGCCATCACCCAGCCGGCCATTTTTGTCATCGAATACGCCCTCGCCCGGCAATGGATGGCCTGGGGCATCCAGCCTGCCGCGCTGGTCGGCCACAGCATCGGGGAATACGTCGCCGCCGTGCTGGCCGGAACGTTCACTCTCGAGGAAGCCCTCGCCCTCTTGGCCGAACGCGCCCGGCTCATGCAAGCCTTGCCAGCGGGTTCCATGCTGGTGGTGCGTCTTTCGGTGGAGGAAATCACGCCACTGCTTCCCGCCGGCGCGGAGATTGCCGCCATCAACAGCCCGAAGCTTTGCACGGTGTCCGGGCCGACCGATCTTCTCGAAGCGTTCCGGCAGGATCTTGAAACGAAGGCCATCATCACCAAACCACTCTCCACCTCGCATGCCTTCCATTCCGCGATGATGGATTCCCTCACCGCACCGTTCGCTGCGATTGCCGCACGCACTCCCGCCCGTGCTCCCCAAATCCCCTGGGTTTCCACCTGCACAGGAACCTGGATGACAGAAAAGGACCTGTCCGATCCCGCCTATTGGTCGCGCCAGTTGCGGCGGCCGGTTCGTTTTAGCGAGGCCATGGCGACGCTCGCATCCGAGCGATACAGCTTGTTGCTGGAAGCTGGTCCGGGACAGTCCCTCGCGCAGCTCTCTCGCCAGAACATCGACCACGCCATCGCGATTTCCGCTCTCTCCGAAGACGACCCCCACGCAACCCAAGCCGCGTTGGGCCGGCTCTGGTCGGCGGGGGCAATACCGGACTGGAACGCCTACTTCTCAGCCGAAACCCGCCGCCGCGTTCCGCTGCCCACCTATCCCTTCGAGCGCAAACGATTCTGGATTGAGCCTGCAACCATCGAACCGGAACCGGTGGAGGAAATCGTCCTGACCGAAGCGGAACCGGCTCCGCCCTCCACCCCGCAGGATCGCCGCTCGGAGCTGTCCTCCGCCCTGACCGGCCTCATTGAGGAACTCTCCGGGAAGGCTATCACGGACGAGCACGCGAAATTTGTTGAACTCGGTTTCGACTCACTCTTCCTCACCCAGGTCAGCCAGGCCTTGCTGACGCGATTCGGCGCGAAGGTGACCTTCCGGCAATTGCTGGGAGAACTCTCGAGCGTCGCAGCACTGGCCCAACATCTCACCGCCGTCCTGCCGGAAACGACGGCAGTAACCCCGATCGCCAAAGAGAACAAAACGGTTTCCCGCCTGCCGGTGATCCGGTGGCCGCAAGGGGCACGGACGACCCCGGCCGGCACCAAGCGCTTCGGTCCCTTCAAACCCATCGAACGGGGCCGGGATGGCGGACTGACCGCGAAACAACAAAAGGCTCTCGACGATCTCATCGCGCGCTACACCCGTCGCACCGCCGGATCGAAATCCTACACGGCGGAACACCGCCCACACTACGCCGATCCGCGAGCGGTCTCGGGGTTTCAGTCGCTTTGGAAGGAAATGGTTTACCCGATTGTTTCCGCGCGTTCGGAGGGCGCGACGATTTGGGATGTGGACGGCAACGCCTACGTGGATATCACGATGGGGTTCGGCACGTATTTCTTCGGTCATTCCCCCTCATGGCTGGTCAGCGCCGTGCAGGACCAATTGCAACACGGCATCGAGATCGGTCCGCAATCGGCCGCAGCCGGGGAAATCGCGCGCGGCATTTGCGAGTTCAGCGGCATGGACCGCGCCACGTTTTGCAACACCGGCTCGGAGGCCGTGATGGCCGCAATCCGTCTGGCCCGCACCGTGACCGGACGCAGCCGCGTGGCCTATTTCACCGGCGACTATCATGGCATGTTCGACGAGGTGCTGGTGCGCGGTTCATGGGTCAACGGGGAATACCGCGCCCAGCCTGTCGCTCCCGGCATTCCCCCTTCGCTGATCGAGAACATGCTCGTTCTCGATTACGCAGCGCCCGAATCTCTGGAAATCCTGCGCACCCACGCCCACGAACTCGCCGCTGTGCTGGTCGAGCCGGTGCAAAGCCGTCAGCCGGACTTGCAGCCGCGCGCCTTCATGCACGAACTGCGCGCCCTGACCGCGCGCAGCGGCGCGGCTTTGATCTTCGACGAAATCGTGACCGGCTTCCGCTGCCATCCCGGCGGCGCGCAGAAATACTTCGGCGTCGAAGCCGACATGGCAACCTACGGCAAAGTCATCGGCGGCGGCATTCCCATCGGCGTGCTGGCCGGCAAACGCCAATACATGGATGCCCTCGACGGCGGGGCCTGGAACTATGGCGATGATTCGTTTCCCGAAGTCGGCGTGACGTTCTTTGCCGGGACGTTTGTCCGTCATCCGCTCGCCATGGCGGCGGCCCGCGCCGTGCTCGATCATCTGCGCGAGAAGGGACCCGCTCTCCAGCTCCGCATGAACGAGCGCACGGCGCTGCTCTGCCGCACGCTGAACGCGCTCTTCGAAGAGGCCGGGGTTCCGATCCGACTGCCGCACTTCAGCGCGTTCGCCGTCATCGAACACGCCCCCGACCTGCCTTTTGCCAGCCTGCTTTGGTATTATCTTCGCGAAAAGGGCATCCATGTGTGGGAAGGACGCCCGATTTATCTCACTCTGGCCCACACGGATGAGGACTTCGACAAAGTCGTCCGCGCATTTCAGGAGAGCATCGCGGAAATGCAGGAAGCGGGTTTCCTTCCCGGCACCAGCCACTCCGGATTGCCCGCCGCATTTCCCCGCGTGGATGCGGCTCCCGCCACCGAGGCCCAACGCGAGATCTGGGTTTCCGCGCAGATGGGTGATGACGCCAACCGCGCCTACAACGAGTCGAACACGATCACTTTCGAAGGTTCGCTCGATCTGCCCGCGCTGGAGAAAGCCCTGCTGCACGTCGTTCAACGCCACCCTTCGCTGCGCAGCACGTTCAGCGCCGACGGCGGGCAGCAACTCTTTCATCCCGCCCCGGAACATCTCGAAATTCCGTTCATCGAAGGCGACCTCACGGATCTGCAATCCCGCTGCGCGACCCATGCCTTCGACCTGGTCAACGGCCCGCTGCTTTTGTTGCAACTGGTCAACCTGGCGAAAGACCGTCACGCCCTGCTTTTCACCGCCCACCACATGATCTGCGACGGCTGGTCGTTCGGCATGATCGTGGACGAACTTTCCCAAAGCTACAACGCGTTCCGGTCCGCCCGCGTGCCCATGCTGCCGCCGCCCATGGCGTTCGGCGACTACGCTCGCAGCTTGAAAGGCCAGAGCGGAAACGCTCCCGACCGCGACTATTGGATCGCGCAGTTCAAGCACGGCGCACCCGTTCTCGAATTGCCAACCGACCGCCCCCGCCCGCCGCTCAAGTCCTACCCGGGCGCCATGGCGACCCATGTCCTCGACGGCGGTCGATTTGCCCGCCTGAAGAAAGCCGCGCCGCAACTTGGCGGCACGGTTTTCGCCACCCTGCTCGGAACCTTCGCCACCCTCCTCCACCGTCTCAGCGGACAGGACGATCTCGTCATCGGCGTGCCTTCCGCCGGACAAACCCTGGCGGGTTGTGATGAACTGGTCGGCCACTGCCTGAATTTCCTGCCCCTGCGTTTGCGCTGTCCGGATGACCCCGCCTTCACCACCTTCGCCGCACATGTGCAAAAGGCGGTGCTCGATGCCTATGAGCATCAGAACTACACCTTCGGCAGTCTTGTGCGGGAACTCAAGCTGCCGCGCGACGCCAGCCGCCTCCCGCTGGTTTCGGTGATGTTCAACATCGACAAGTCCGGCTTCGATCATCTCCAGTTCGACGGACTGACGTTTTCCGTCCGCACCAACGCGAAGCAGTTCGTCAACTTTGATCTCTTCTTCAACCTTGCGCAAAGCGAGGACCGCTTGGAGATCGAATGCGAATACAACACCGATCTCTTCGACGCCGCCACCATCCGGCGCTGGTTGGTCTCTTTCGAGACACTCATCGAAGGCATCCTGACCAAGGGAGAAACACCGCTGTCTGCTCTCCCCATCCTGGGCGGGGACGAGCAACACGATCTGCTCACCACATGGAATGCCACGCACCGCGAGTATCCACGCACCGAGGGCGTGCAAAGCCTGATCGCGCAAACGGCCCGCGCCTATCCGGACAAGACCGCTGTTCGCTGCGGAGACGAGACGCTGACCTACGCCGAACTCGAGCATCGCTCCAACCAGCTCGCCGCCCACCTGCAATCCCTCGGTCTCAAAACCGGCGACCTGGCCGGGCTGTTTGTCGAGCGTTCACCCCGGATGGTCGTCGGTCTGCTCGGCATCCTGAAATGCGGCGCGGCCTATGTGCCGATGGACCCTCTCTTTCCGGCTGAACGACTGGCCTTCATGGTCGAGGACGCGCACATGCCGGTGCTGGTCACTCAATCGTCATTGCAGGAAACTCTCCCTGCCCACCAGGCCAAGATTGTCCTCCTTGACCACCTGCTGCCGGACCTTCCGCAAACCTTTGTTCCCGAACACGGCGGCGGTGAGAATCTCGCCTACGTCATCTTCACCTCCGGCTCAACCGGCCGGCCCAAGGGCGTCCGCATTCCCCATCGCGCGTTAACGAATTTTCTCACCTCCATGCGGCGCGAACCCGGACTGCGTCCGGACGACATTTTGCTTTCCGTTACCACCCTCTCGTTCGACATCTCCGGACTGGAAATTTTCCTGCCTCTCACCACCGGCGCGACCGTGGTCATCGCCGCAGGGGAAACCCTGACGGATGGAAACCTCCTCCGGCAGGAAATGGAACGCAACGCCACCACCGTCCTGCAAGCCACTCCGGCAACCTGGCGGCTGCTCCTTGCAGCCGGCTGGCTGGGAAGCAAAAACCTCAAAATCCTCATCGGAGGGGAAGCCGTCTCGCGCGAACTGGTCAATGAACTCGCTCCCCGTTGCGCCGAATTGTGGAACGTCTATGGTCCAACCGAGACGACAATCTGGTCCACCACCACCAAACTCAACGCAGGCCAGGGCCCCGTGGCCATCGGCCATCCGATCGACAACACGCAGGTTTACATTGTCAGTCCCACCCTGCAGCTCCAACCCACCGGCGTGGCCGGCGAACTTCTCATCGGCGGCGATGGACTGGCGGAGGGGTATCACGACCGGCCGGATCTGACAGCAGACCGCTTCATTCCCGATCCTTTCCGCAAATCTGCGGGCGCCCGGCTTTATCGCACGGGTGACCTTGCCCGCTGGCGCAATGACGCCAGCCTCGAGTGTCTCGGCCGCCTCGACCACCAGGTTAAGATCCGCGGCTATCGCATTGAACTGGGGGAAATCGAAACGGTCCTGGAAAAACATGCCGGTGTCCGCCAAGCCGTGGTCCTGGCCCGCGAGGACAACCCCGGCCAGAAACGCCTCGTCGCCTATGTGGTCGCGGAAGCCCACGACGACCTGCCGCAGATTCTCCGCCAACACCTGCGCGCGAGCCTGCCCGAGTACATGGTGCCTGCCATCGTTGTTCCGCTCGATCGCTTTCCCCTGACCCCGAATGGCAAGGTGGACCGACGCGCCCTTCCGGCACCAGGGGCCGCTTTTCTTCCCACCCCGCAGGAATTCACCGCCCCGGCCAGCCCAGATGAGGAAACCCTGGCCGCGATCTGGCGGGAGGTCTTGCAGATCGAGAACGTCGGCACCACCGACGACATCTTCGATCTCGGCGGCGACTCGATTTTTATTTTTCAGATCACCACCCGGGCGAACCAGGCCGGTCTCAAAATTTCCCCGGCCGTGATTTTCCAGCACCGGACCATTGCGGAGATTCTCCGCCATACCGCCGTCAGCTCCAGTGCTTCCCCTTTGTCCATCAAGCGGATCAATCGCGATAGCTACCGCGCCAGGCCGGACCAGGCTGCCGGAGTCGGGGAACTGGTCTTTCCCTCCGCCCTGGCCCAGGAGGCATTCTGCTATCTGGAAAAGCTTCAGCCCGGTGCGACTCCGTTCAACGTTGCGGTGCGGGCCCGGCTCGATGGACCTCTCAACGTCGCGTTGGTCAAACAGGCTTTCGACATCATGGTCGAACGTCACGAAATTCTGCGAACCGGTTTTGAGGACGGGAGCGGCGAACTGTTCCAGGTCGTTGTCCCCTCAGTCGATCTTCCCTTTTCGGTTCAGGACATAAGCAGTCTGCCGGAGAACGCGCGGGAGGCAGAGGTCGTTCGGCTCGGGCTGATCGAGGCGCGAACCCCGTTCGACCTGGACCGCGCGCCGCTCATACGGGTGCTGCTCGTGCGCCTCTCCGATGTCGCCCATGTTCTGCACGTCTCACTGCACCATGCGGTCTCCGATGGATGGTCGATCGGAGTGGTCAACGACGAACTGGCCGCCATCTACGATGCCCTGGCCCGTGGCCAGACTTCGCCCTTGCCCCCGCTCGCCATTCAATACGCCGACTTCGCCGTCTGGCAGCGCGATTTCCTGGCCGGCCCGGAAATGGCCGGTCAAATGAATTACTGGAAGACCCGGCTGCACGATCTGGTCGAACCCGAACTGCCGACTGACTTCCCCCGCCCGCCGGTCAAACGCTGGAATGGCGACATCGTCTCGGAGTTGCTCGCGGTCGATCTGACCGACCGGCTCCACGATATCGCCCGCGAAAACGGCGCCACCCTTTTCCACGTCTTCCTCACCGCGTTCAAAATTCTGCTCCACCGCTATACCGACTCGACCGACATCGCCATCGGCAGCCCGATCGCGGGCCGTAACCGGCCGGAACTCGAACCTCTCATCGGTGCCTTCATCAACACCGTGATCCTCCGCACCGATCTTTCCGGCAATCCCGGATTCTCCACGGCGCTCCAGCGCGTGCGCGACTCCATGGTGGAAGCCGTGGCCAATCAGGACATCCCGTTCGAAGCCCTGGTCCGGGAATTGAAGCCGGAACGCGACTCCAGCCGCAATCCCCTCTTTCAAATCAACTTCACCCACCAGCGGGCCTTCATCAAACCGATGGCCTTCGGAGATTCGTTTGGCGGGGTGAAACTCACCGGCATTCCCTCCCTTTCGCCCGGCGCGATTTTCGATCTCCATTTTTTCACGGTCGAGCGCGACGGGATCTGGCGGGTCTCGTGCGATTTTTGCACCGATCTTTTCGAACGCGAGACCGCGCTGCGCATGCTCGGACACTATCGCATGCTGCTTGAGGGAATCGCCGCCAACCCGGTTCGTCCCGTCGGCGAGCTGCCCCTCCTCACCACTGCCGAACGCGTCGATCTCGATAAGTGGTCCGGGGAAACCACCGCGTATCCCCGCGATGCGAACATCGGATCGCGTTTCGTTGAGATGGCCAACCGGCACCCGCAAAACATTGCCCTCGTCCACGGCGACCGGACGTTCACCTACCGCCAGCTTCACGCCTACGCCAGCCGCCTGGCCCTCACTTTGCGCGACCACGGCGTCGGCCCCGGCAGTATGGTGGCAGTGGCCACCTCGCGTTCGCCGGAATTGATCGCCGGACTCGTCGCTATCACGTTGGCCGGCGGAGCCTATGTCCCGATTGATCCCACCCATCCGGCTGAACGCATCCGCTTTCTTATGGATGACGCCGGTGCCTCCATCATGCTGGCTGATCCCGACGCCGTGCCGGACTGCGCCGACGGCAGCCATCGCGTCATCACCTTCGATCCGTTGGACCCGGCGGCCAAATCCGCTCCGGTGGAAGTGGAGGTTCCGGGCCTGACCGCGCTGCATCCGGCCTATGTGTTATACACCAGCGGCTCGACCGGTTTGCCCAAGGGTGCAGTCATTCCCCACCGCGGCGTCGTCCGTCTCGTCTGCGGGACAAACTACATGAACTTCGGTCCCGACGAGGTTTTCCTGCAAGCGGCACCGCTTTCCTTCGACGCCTCCACGCTGGAAATCTGGGGTCCGTTGCTCAACGGGGGCAAACTCGTTCTGATCGACTCCGAGTCCTCCGGCCTCATACACATCGCCCAGGCCGTCCGCACTCATCGCGTGACCACACTCTGGCTCACCGCCGGGTTGTTCCAAATCATGGTGGACGAACATCTCGACGATCTGAAAAGCCTGCGAAACCTCCTGGCCGGCGGCGATGTTCTGCCCATCGCCCACGTGCGTCGCGCTTTTGAAGCCCTGCCGGGAACCCGCCTCATCAATGGCTATGGCCCGACGGAGAACACCACCTTCACGACCTGCCATACCATCACCGCCGCGGATTTGCAGAAGGCTTCCATTCCCATCGGCCGCCCCATCGCGAACACCACGGTCTTTATCCTCGACCAATACGGCCAGCAGACCCCGGCGGGAATTCCCGGGGAACTTTTCACCGGCGGCGACGGGCTGGCCATCGGCTATCTGGGAAATCCGGAACTCACCGCCGCGAAGTTTGTCCCCAACTCCCTGCCCGGCCACGAAGGCGAAATCCTTTACCGAACCGGTGACCGTGCCTGCTGGCGGCACGATGGCACCATCGAATTCCTCGGCCGGCGCGACCGTCAGGTCAAGATCCGCGGCGTGCGTATCGAGCCCGGCGAAGTGGAATCGGTCCTGTCCGCCCATCCTGCGGTGGGCCGATGCCGCGTCGGGATTCGCGGCCGAACCGCCGGAAACAAAACCCTCGTCGCCTGGGTCA
The DNA here is from genome assembly GCA_049317925.1 of Terrimicrobiaceae bacterium. Taxonomy (GTDB): domain Bacteria; phylum Verrucomicrobiota; class Verrucomicrobiia; order Chthoniobacterales; family Terrimicrobiaceae; genus CAMASH01. The sequence continues at coordinate 4,386 of JBMOHI010000007.1, read as the reverse complement.
GTCCAGCCCCCGGGGCGTTCATGGACCAAAGCGCACTGGCGGAATATCTCTCCGACCGGTTGCCGCCGTTTCTGTGCCCAGACGCCATCGTGGTTCTGGACAGCCTGCCCCTCACTCCGAACGGAAAAATCGATCTTGCCGCCCTGCCCGATCCCGATCACGAAGATCGCACCCGCTCGGCTCCGCCGGTCACGGATACCGAGAAGCAACTCGCCGCCATTTGGGCCGAACTGCTCGGCGTCACCCAAGTCGGACGGGACGATAACTTCTTCCACCGCGGCGGCCACTCCCTGCTGGGGCTCAAACTGTTTTCCCGCATTCTGCACTCTTTCAACATCGCGCTTCCGCTGGCCACGCTCTTGAAGGCTCCGACGGTGCGGTCGCTTGCCAGCATCCTTGACGTCGAGATCGAAGCCCAACAGGAGAAGGAAACCGGTCACCACGGCGCCGTCCTTGCCACCATCCAGCGTGACGGCAATCTGCCTCCGCTTTTCTGCGTCCATGGTGGCGACGGCGGAATTATTTTTTTCCAGAACCTCGCCGCCCGTCTGCCCCACGACCGGCCTTTTGTCGCCATCGAGGCTCCCGCCCTCCGCGCCACGGACGAAATCCGCGTCGGACGGGTCGAGGATACCGCCCGCGAATACCTTACCCTCATCCGCAAACGCCAATCTCAAGGTCCCTACCATCTCGGCGGCTATTCCTTCGGCGGCGCGGTTGCCTACGAGATGGCCCGGCTTCTCCGCGCCGAAGGCGAGGAGGTGTCGCTGCTCGCCCTCTTTGACACCTTTAATCCTGCCGTCCCCACTGAGGAGTTCACTTTTGCAGAACGCGTGAGTCGATTCTGGAGCCGTCGTGCAGGAGTCAGTTTGCCCCGGCGGCTGCAGGCCGTCGCCGCCCACGGACTGGGCCGCATCCGGCATCGTCTGTTCGGCTCCGGCAGTGTCGTTGAGGAGGAGTCCGATTCCAGAAGCCAGCAACTCAACGAGGCCCACTTCCAATCTCTCTCCGCCTACCGCCCGCAGCCCTACCCGGGCAAACTCACGCTTTTCAAGGCCGCCATTGACGACGAAATCTACAAAATCCCCGACGACTATGGCTGGAGCTCGTTGGTGACTGAACTCGAAATCATCGTCGTTCCCGGCCGCCACCTTACAATTTTCGATCCCGCCCACGTCGGCCGGTTCGCGGCGGAGTTGCGCAAGCGCCTCTCCTCCGGCCCGGCGTGACCGCGGTGGAACTCCGCACCATCCTTCTCGATCAGGACGACGCCACCACCACCCGTCTCGCCCGACTGCTTAACGCGGACGAATCCCGCCGTGCCGCCGCCTTTCATTTCGAGCGAGACCGCAGGCGCTGGATCACCGCCCGCGCCGCCTTACGCCTTTTGCTCGGGCAACTGACCGCAACGCCGGCAAATGAAGTTCCCCTCGCCTACGACGAAAACGGCAAACCTATTCTTCCCGGACACCCGGTGCATTTCAATCTCTCCCACGCCGATGATCACGCCCTCATCGCCATCGTTCCCGCATGTCCGGTCGGAGTGGATCTCGAACGGATTGAGCGCGGCGCAGAGCTCACGCATTGCCTGGAGACCTTTTGCAGCATTTCCGAAAAGCACCGCATCAACAACCTGACCGAAACCACGGAAAAACACCTTGCCCTCATCCGCACGTGGTGCGCCAAGGAAGCCTTCCTCAAAGCCCTTGGCACCGGTCTGGCCGTGCCGCCCGAACAACTGACCGTGAATTGGGAAGAAGGAGATTCAGCCCGGATCCAACTTCCGCAGAGTCGTGAATCCGCTTGGGAAGTTCACTTTCCTGACGGCCTCAGTGGTTTCTGCGCCGCCGTGGCTCTGCAAGTGGGCACAGTCTGTCCGCCGACTACTCCCTTCGACTTACGCGAACAATCAGTAGCGTAGCCGCCGTCGTGCGACGGTGGCCACCACGCCCTCACGGGCGCGGCTACAAGCGTTCCGTCAGCTTTCGAGACGGGGAAAACTGATGAGATCGCGATTCCGGAGCGCCTCGTAGGTGCGCTTGACGTGGCGCACCATATCGGCCGTCTTTTTACGAGGCAGCGCCTCTCCGGCCAGTTGCCAGAGGTCCTCGACCTGGGACCGCAGGTCACTCACTTTCGTGGAAGCGGCATTGTGAGTTTCCGCCAGCATATCACGGGCGATTCCCGCCAGCGAGGTCGCGGTGGGCAGATGGGTGGAAAGAAAGTTTTTCATGGTGGGACGAAGTCAACCTAACCGCCCCGGCCCTCCTGTCAAACGGGCTCCCGAACGTGTGCAGGCTTGCCGAAGCCGCCGGGGCTCAGCATCCTTGCCTCCGTGTCGCAGACCCCGCGCTTCGCTTTTTTCAATCGGCCGACCCGCCCATGACGCTGGAGGATCTGGGCTGGAATGCGGAATTTGCCCGCCACTGGGCCCCTCTCGCCGACAAGGGATGGAAACCGGCCCGCCTCATCCGCGACAACAAGATCACCTACGGTGCCCTCACCGGAGACGGCGAAGAACTCGAGGTCGTGATGGGCGGCAAGGTCTATCATGATGCCGAAACCGATGCCGACCTGCCCGCCGTGGGCGACTGGGTCGCCATCGAGATGGCCGACAACGAGTACGTCATCCGCGCCCGCCTGCCCCGCCAGGCCTACCTCTCCCGCAAAATCTCCGGCCGCAGCACGGAGGAACAGATTCTCGCCTCAAACATTGATGTGGCCGTCGTCGTGACCGACGCCGGACCGGATTTCAGCCTGCGGCGCATGGAACGCTACTTTGCCATCATCGGCCGGAGCGGAGCGCGGGCGGTCGTCCTCGTCAACAAAGCCGACCTCTTTTCCGCCGAAAAAAACCAGTCGGCCGTGGAGGCCATCCGCGCTCTCAATCCCGCGGCCGGTGTCCACCTCACCAGTGTGCAAAAACCCGCCACGTTGAAGGTATTGAAATCGTATCTCCATTCCGGCGTCACCATCACCTTCGTCGGCTCGAGCGGCGTGGGGAAATCCTCCGTCATCAATTACCTGCTCGGCGACAGTTACCAATGGACCGACGAAGTGAACCTCACCACCGGCAAAGGCCGCCACACCACCACCGCCCGCGAGTTGATGGTCCTGCGCGGCGGCGGGATCATCATTGACAACCCCGGCATCCGCGAAGTCCACATGTGGACGGACGAAACCACGCTACGCGACCGTTTCGCCGATCTGGAGGACCTGGCCGCCCGGTGCAAATTCGCCGATTGCCGGCACGGTCCATCCAACGCCGGCTGCGCTATTCAAGCTGCCATAGCGGGCGGAACGCTCGACGCCAAACGCCTCGAAGGTTTTCTCAAATTGGACCAGGAAATCGCCCTCCTCCGCCAGAACCGCCAAAAGCGCCAACTCACCGTCCAACGCCGCACACGCCGCGACATGCAAAGCCAGTCCAAGAGATTCTCGGACCGGCACCTGCCGGACTTGGAGCGCGATTGCTAAGGCGTGCACCGCGCTGTTTCAACCGCGACCAAGTTGTCCGTCTATCAGCGACTACTCCTCCTGCGTGCGTCCGACTGGTTGCAGACGTGCCGCGCGTTCGATGAGCGTAAGGAATTCCGCACGATAGCTGCCGGGGTCTTCACCGAGATTGCCTCGGACGATTTTTTGGATGTCATTCCAGCCGATGTCTCCGGCCGTGGGTGAACCGCGGAGCTTCATTCCGAAGGCGGCGACGGCAGCGGCGAACTGGAAGTCGGACGTGGCCTGCACGAAGGCCGGGATTTCCTGATTGTTGAGCGGCACTTCGATGAGCTTGCTCTTGTCGCCATCGGGGGCTTTGTAGCGGAGTTTGACGGTGAGTAAATCGGTTGAGGGTTGAGAGTTGAGGGTTGAGAGGGTGGCGGAGGCTTCGGCGGCTGGCACCGGCTGATATTTGAGCGGGTCAACGGAAGTTTGGTCAGGCAACGGCTGGCCGGCGGGGATGATTTCGTAGAGGGCGGTGACGGTGTGGCCGGCGCCGATCTCACCGGCGTCCCTTTTGTCGTCGTTGAAGTCTTCCTTGGCCAGGAGGCGGTTTTCGTAGCCGATGAGGCGGTAGCCGGCCACGCGGGCGGGATTGAACTCGACCTGGATTTTGACGTCCTTCGCAATGGTGAAGAGGGTCGCTCCCATCTGCTCAACCAGGACTTTGCGGCCTTCGGTGAGTGAATCGATGTAAGCGTAGTTGCCGTTGCCCTTGTCGGCCAGTTTCTCCATGGTGGAGTCCTTGAGGTTGCCGGTGCCGAAGCCGAGGACGGAGAGGAAGACGCCGGAGGCGCGCTCTTTTTCGATGAGGCGGACGAGTTCGCTTTCGCTGGTGGTGCCGACATTGAAGTCGCCGTCCGTGCAGAGGATGACGCGGTTGTTGCC